>JAYVXF010000271.1:0-12349 GCA_043793345.1 Betaproteobacteria bacterium
GCGCTGCTTGATCTGCTTGTCAACGATGGCGATCACGGCCACATCGTCCAGCACGATGCGCTCATCCACTTCCCGCTGCTTGATGGCCGCCAGCAGCAGCCGGATGGTGTTCAGCCGCTCGCTGTCTTTGGCGCGCATGGCGGATTTCATGTCATCGGTGATTTTGTCTTTGAGTGTCATGGCTTGCTTTCTCTAATGTGGGGCAGATTTCGTTTGGTCTTAATTGGGGTCAGATTCCAATTAAATTGGATCAACGCGCGGATTTCAAAGCGGATTTGAAATTGCCAACGAAAAAACCCGCTTAAGTCATCTCAAGCGGGCTCCTGTTTGCCTTTGCGGCAGTCTGACTCAATCGATCAGAACAGCACGGATCAGAACAACTTTTTGGGCAATTGCATTGACCGGATGCGCTTGTAGTTGCGCTTGACGGCGGCGGCCTTCTTGCGTTTGCGCTCGGCGGTGGGCTTCTCGTAAAACTCACGGGCACGAAGCTCGGTGAGTAAACCGGTTTTTTCAATTGCACGTTTGAAACGGCGCAGTGCGACGTCAAACGGTTCGTTCTCTTTTAATCGGACTAACATTCAAATACCTTTCTAGCTTTCTAGTTATGCCCAACCAATCATGCTTGTTCCGATGATTGAGGGTCTGAAGTTGTGTTGCAGACTACTTTCTTTCCACCAGCAGCAACGGTAGAAAGCCCAATATAATAACGACTTACGGCGATTTTGCCAAGCCCTCAATAGCCTCTTTTGCTTATCCTCGGCATCGAAACTTCCTGTGACGAAACCGGCGTAGCACTTTACGATAGTGCGACGACCGCGCTGACACACCGATTGCATTCGCAAATCGAGATGCACGCAGCCTACGGAGGGGTGGTGCCGGAGCTCGCTTCACGCGACCACATTCGCCGTCTTGTTCCTTTAGTAGAAGCCATCATTAATGAAAGCATGCGCTCACTTTCTGAAATTGACGCGATCGCGGTAACGCAAGGCCCCGGCTTGGGTGGCGCACTTTTGGTCGGCACCAGCTTCGCCGCCGGGCTGGGCGCGGCACTCGGGAAACCGGTCATTGGCATTCATCATCTGGAAGGCCATTTGTTGTCACCGCTCCTGTCCGAGCCGCGTCCGGATTTCCCATTTGTGGCTTTGCTCGTGTCCGGTGGCCACACGCAATTAATGGCCGTGGTTGGCGTCGGTAAATACAAACTACTTGGCGAAACGGTCGATGACGCAGCGGGCGAAGCTTTCGACAAAACCGCCTCGCTGCTTGGGCTTAGCTATCCCGGTGGACCGGCGTTGAGCAAGCTTGCCGAAAAAGGCAACATCGCGCGTTTCAAATTACCGCGACCGATGATTGCGAGCGGCGACCTTGATTTCAGCTTTAGCGGCTTAAAGACGGCGGCGCTGACGCTGAAACGTAAACTGGAAGCCGACCACGCGTTCGACAACCAAGCGCGCGCGGATGTGGCAGCCGCGTTTCAGGCGGCCATCGTTGACGTGTTGGTCACAAAATCCTTGGCCGCTCTGCGCGCGAACGCCATGACCCGTTTAGTGGTCGCAGGCGGTGTCGGTGCCAATAAATCGCTGCGCAAAAAACTCACTGAAACCGCAGCGAGAAACGGTGCGACGGTCTACTACCCACCGCTGGATTTGTGTACCGATAATGGTGCCATGATTGCATTCGCTGCCGCCATGCGGATCAACGCGAATCCTGACTTGCTAAAAAATTGCTTCGCGTCGTTCAACATCAAGCCGCGATGGGCGCTCGAGGAAATAGCAGCGGTCTGACGGCAAAATCGGCATTGTGTTGACGCGTTACTTCGGCGCATTCTCGCGGGCGTTTTTTTCCGCGTTGGCGACTTTCTCTTCGGCATTTTTGATCGCCGTTTCGAGGCCTGCGATACGTTCGTCGTATCCGGGTTTGAGAATCACCGAATTGGCACCCGTTGGCTGGCCGTCCTTGCCGCGTCCGACCACAATTTGGCGCTCCTCCTGCGTGGCCTCGCGCCCGCCCTCCAGCGCTTTTTTAGCCGCATCCAATTCCTCGCGCGCCGTGTCGACGCTTTTGCGATAACTATCGCGCGTCGCCTCGCGCTGCGCCGCACGCGAGCTCACCGCCGCGCTGCCCTGCGGCTGGCCGCCGGATAAATTTTTCGCCGCAGGAAGTACCGTACCAGTCGTGTCCGTGATCACCCGTACCGCCTGCTCGCCCTCCTTGGGCGCTTTGTCGGAGTAGGTGACCTTGCCGCTTTTATCGGTGTATTTCCAGAGATCTTGTGCGTGGGAAGGGATGGCGAAACACGCAATGCAGGCAAGCAACATGCCACGCGATATATTTTCAGGTAGTCGTTTCATATTTTTCGACCCTCACTTTGTTCAATTGCTTATCCGTTTCCCTCGGTGCCGCATGCGACGCGCAGACTGCGCAATCGCGATCGCGACGGAACTTAACCGCCTGCCAATTAAGTGAGCGCCCATCAAGCATCAGCAAACGCCCGGTGAGCGGCTCACCAATATCGGTCAGCAAGCGGATCGCTTCGGCCGCCTGCATCGTGCCGATAATGCCGACCAGCGGCGCAAATACACCCATGACCGCGCAACGTTCCTCCTCGGCGTCCGCGTGATCCGGGAACAGGCAGTGGTAACACGGGCTGTCTTCAAGGCGCAAATCGAAGCTGGTGATTTGCCCGTCGAAGCGCACGCCGGCACCAGAAACCAGCGGCTTTTTGTGCCGAACACACGCGTGGTTGATCGCGTGACGGGTGACGAAGTTGTCCGAGCAATCGAGGACGATGTCTGCATCCCGAACTGCATCATCGAGCGCCTTTGCCGATAGCCTTTGCCCAATCGCATCGATGCGAATGGTTGAGTTGATGGCGCGAAGCGTGCGCTGCGCAGACAGCGCTTTATTCATCCCGATCGTGTCTTCGCGATGCACGATCTGGCGCTGCAAATTGGTCAGATCCACCGTGTCGCCATCGGCAATGACGATGCGACCGACGCCGGCCGAGGCGAGATACATCAATGCCGCCGAACCGAGTCCGCCGGCACCGACCACCAGCGCGCTGGATTGGCTTAAACGCTGCTGCGCCTGAACGCCAAATTCGTTTAACAGAATATGGCGGCTATAGCGGAGTAGCGCTTCATCATCCATGATTGTTTCCAATCGACGATGCCCAATGGTGGTCGTATACCGGCGTGGCGTTACTTCGCGGCCTTGTCGGATTTCTCCATTTTTTCTGCTTTTTCCAGCTTCGGCTTTTGCGCAGTCACTGCATTGCTGGCAGTCGCCAGCAATGCGCGCGGGTTGGCGGCAACCGGCAGGCCTTTTAATTGATTCATCGCCTGCTGCAAAACGAAATCGACGGGCTTTCCATCCACGCCATTGAGCGGTTTGTACTTGACCTCTTTCTCGTCCAGCTTGCTGTCGAGCGCCGCGACGTCGGTGTCAGCGGCTTCTTTCGCTGGCTGGCCTGAGACGATACTCGTTGACCCTTTGGCCTTGCCATTCTTTTCCCGGCTTTCGGCTGGCAATACTGGCGCGTCGGGAATGGCGAGCAGCTTGGCTTTCAATAATTCTGCCGCTTTTTTTTCATCGTCGCCGACCAGATGCCGGTCAAGATCGGCCTCACGCATCGACAACCGCCGCGAGCCGTCATCGACGGTTACGTCGGGGGCAATACCTTTGGCCTGGATGGAGCGACCATTTGGCGTGTAATAGCGTGCGGTGGTCAGCTTGATGGCGCTGTTATTGCCCAATGGCAATATGGTCTGCACAGACCCTTTGCCGAACGTCTGCGAGCCCATGATGGTCGCGCGCTTGTGATCTTGCAACGCACCCGCAACAATCTCAGAGGCCGAAGCCGTGCCGTTGTTCACCAGCACCACCATCGGCACATCCTTGATCGACGGCGGCAGCTTGGCAAGATAATCTTCGCGATTGGCGCTGCGCAAATAATTTTCTTTGCGCGCATGCAAGCGCATCTTGGCGTCCTCGATGCGACCGTCGGTGTAGACCACCAGTGCGTCCTTGGGCAGGAAGGCGGCCGAAACGGCGACCGATGCGTTCAACAACCCGCCCGGATCATCGCGCAGATCGAGCACCAATCCTTTCAGCGCGCCGCCGTTTTGTTTATACGCGTCGATGATGGCACGCGTCATCTTTTCACCGGTGTTTTCTTCAAACTGTGCGAGCCGAATGACCGCATAACCGGGCTCGATCAAACGCGAGCGCACACTCTGGATTTCGATGACGGCACGCTTGACATTGAACACCAATTCCTTCGCCTCGCCGCGTCGCAAAATGGTGAGCTTGGCTTCGGTGCCCGCCTCGCCGCGCATGCGTTTGACCGCTTCGGTGAGTGAAATTCCGCGCAAACTGGTCTCATCAACCTTGATAATAAAGTCGCCCGATTTGATGCCGGCACGAAACGCAGGCGTGTCGTCAATCGGCGAGATGACCCGCACAAAACCATCCTCGGCGCCGACCTCGATACCCAAGCCGCCGAATTTGCCGGTGGTCACCGTTTGCATTTCTTTAAATGCGTCAGCATCGAGGAACGCCGAATGCGGATCAAGGCCGGTCAGCATGCCGTTGATTGCCTCTTTGATCAAACGCTTGTCATCCACATCTTCGACGTAGTCGCTTTTGATGCGGCCAAACACCTCCGATAGCATGCGCACTTCTTCGATCGGCAGGTTGAGTACCGTGCTCTGCTTTTCAGCGACTGCGGAAAAATTAAGGCTCAGCATCACGCCCGCAATGGCGCCGATACCGATCAATCCGGCGGCCTTCATTTTGTTGCTCAGGGTATTAGCCGGAGGGATTTTTGGTGTGTCGCTCATGCCGTCCTCAAATTAAATATCTTCATGCTCAATCATTAGCGCGCCACCCAGCTCATCGGGTCGAACGGCTTGCCCTCGTGGCGCAACTCAAAATATACACCGGATTCCAACGCGCCGCCCGAGGATCCGACCGACGCGACGGTTTCGCCGCTTTGCGCTCTGTCGCCTACCTGCTTCAACAAACTGTCATTGTTGCCGTAAAGGCTCATGTAGCCGCCGCCGTGGTCAACAATCAGCAAATTGCCGAAGCCGCGCAACCAATCTGCATACACCACCCGACCGTCGGCAACCGCTTTCACTGTTTGCCCAACATCAGCGCGAATGAATAAACCCTTCCAGGTAACGCCGCCATCTTCCCTTGGTCTACCGAAGCGGCCTTGAAGTTCCCCTCGTGTCGGCAATTTCAATCGGCCCTTCAGTGTCTGAAAGGCGTGCCCAATGAACGAATTATCTGCCTCAGTATCTACGGACGAACCCTTTTGCTGGATGCGCGCCGCCTCACGTCCTTTGCGGCTCTCGCGATCTTTCGCCAGCGTTTTCGCCAGCTGGTCGATCAGTTTTGTCAGCCGATCCTCGTCACGTTTCAGGCGGCCAATTTCGCGGCGATTCTTGGTGATGTCGGTCTTGATTTTGGTAAATATTTTTTGACGTGCGCTGCGCTCGGTCTGTAATGCGGCGCGCGCCCGTCGTTGCGCATCTGCGTTGACAGCCAGCTCGTCCTGCTTAGTGCGCGCGTCGGCTTCCAGGGTGGTTAACGCTGTCAGACTCTGGTTCAATCCGGCGATCATCGTTCCCCGGGCTTTGGATACATAGCTGAAATAGTGTACCTGCCGCTCCACATCGGCGACATCCCGGCCATCGAGCATCAGTCGAAGCGCATCGGTATTGCCGTGCATGTACTGATAGCGGATCATTCGCTCCAGCAAGCCTTGCTGGCGTCCGACATCGGCACGTCCCGCGCCAATTTTTCGTGTTACGTCGGCAAGGCTTTGCGATATCTGGCCCTGCTCGCGCCCCAGCGAAAGCAGCCCGCGATTGGCGTCGCTGATGGCCTTTTCAGACGTGCGCAAGGCGTCGGCGACCTCGCTCTTCGACTCCTCGCTCTTGGCAAGATCCTTTTGCAGATTGTCGATGCGATCGCGGAGCTGATTCAGCTCGGACTTTTTGTCGGCGTGGCCTAGCGCGCAAGACAACGCAAACAGCAGCGAAACTAGCCGATAGGCGCATCGCCTCACGGCGCGTTCTTAGCCTTGCCCTGATTCGCCACCGCAGCCTTAGCTTTGGCGATTTCACTCTGGTCACCCAAATAATAATTTCGTATCGGCTTTAGATCATCCGTCAATTCGTACACCAGCGGCACGGCCGTGGGAATATTGAGACTGACAATCGCGGCGTCAGAAACGTGGTCGAGGTGTTTGATCAATGCGCGCAAACTATTGCCGTGTGCGGCGATGATGACCTGTTTGCCCGCGCGCACCTGCGGGGCAATTTCCATTTGCCAGTACGGCACCACGCGCAACACCGTGTCTTTCAGGCATTCGGTCAGCGGCAGCTCCTCCGGCAGCAGCGACGCGTAACGCGGATCCAGAGCAGGATTTCGCTCATCGTCAGCATTCAGTGCTGGCGGCGGCACGTCGTAGCTTCGACGCCACAGCAGCACCTGCTCATCGCCGAATTTCGCCGCCGTCTCGGTTTTGTTTAGCCCCTGCAACGCGCCGTAGTGTCGCTCGTTCAATCGCCAATGCTTCACCACCGGTATCCAGCGCCGGTCCATTTCCTCTTGGGCGAGCCACAGGGTGCGAATGGCACGCGTCAGCAGAGACGTGTAAGCGAGATCAAAATCGAGGCCAACATCGCGCAGCAGGCGACCGGCACGGCGAGCGTCTACTACACCTTTTTCAGTCAAATCGACATCTTTCCAGCCGGTAAAACGGTTTTCCAGATTCCAGGTGCTTTCGCCGTGACGCATCAATACAAGTTTTTTCATTGGGAAAGGTCTCAATAAGGTGTTGTTTTTGCCGCAATCGCCTGCATTTGTAGCGGTGGAAGAAATTGGCGCGGAAACAAGGATTTTGTCCCCGCTTATGGGTAAAATATCAGGTTTTCGCACCCGGCTGCATCATCGTGTATATCGACTCGCGATTGACCGTCCCAAATCTCTTTTTTATTACCCATCCATGAACGCATTCATTTCACAAAATCTTACGCTGCTTATGTTGTTCATCGCCAGTGGCGGCATGTTGTTGTGGCCACTCATTTCAAAATTTATCGGCGGTGCCAAGGAAATCGGCACGCTTGAAACGACGCGTTTGATGAATAGCGGTAATGCGCTGGTACTCGACATCCGCGACGCGGGTGCATTCGGTGGCGGACGCATTCCGAAATCGAAAAATATTCCGTTATCCGAAATCGACAAGCGCATCGACGAAATCGCCAAATTCAAGGACAAACCGGTCATCGTCACGAGCGGGGCGAATGCCCGCGCCGGTGGCGCCATGCGGCTCCTGAAACAGCGTGGATTCGTCGATGTGTATCAATTACAGGGCGGCTTCGGTGCGTGGCAGCAGGCCAGCCTGCCGGTCGAAAAATAGCGGTCGCATCAATGCCAAAAATTACCCTGTACCTGACCGGCGCCTGCCCGTTTTGTCATATGGCCGAGCGCTTGCTGATAGCCAAAGGTGTGATCGAGATTGACAAAGTGCGCGTTGATCTTGATCCGGTCAAACGTGCAGAAATGATGACCAAAACGGGCCGCCGCACCGTGCCGCAAATCTACATCGGCGAACGCCACGTAGGCGGCTTTGATGATCTAGCCGCACTCGACAAGGCCGGTGAACTTGCCGGCTTGCTGGCTGCCTGACGTTGTTGAAAAACAAATACTGAAACCCGCCTCAACCCCAAGGAAAACAAAATGACCGACGCAACAGCGCAAGACAACCAACCTGTTTATTCCATCGAAAAAATTTACGTTAAAGATTTGTCGCTCGAAGTCCCGAACGCGCCGCAGATTTTTCTGGAACGTGAAGCGCCGCAGGTTGATGTTCAACTGCACCATGTGTCGAGCAAGGTCGACGAGGGCGTGTTCCAGACCGAATTGACGCTGACGATCACCGCCAAAATCGGCGAGAAAACCATGTTTCTGGTCGAAGCAAATCAGGCCGGTATCTTCGCGATACGCAATGTCCCGGAGTCCGATCTCGATCCGATCCTTGGCATCAGCAACCCGAATATTTTGTACCCCTACGTTCGCGAGACCGTGTCGGACGCCATCGTGCGTGCCGGTTTCCCGCCGGTGTTGCTCAATCCGGTTAATTTTGAAGCGCTCTACCAGGCGCAAAAGCAGCACGATGCGCAGCAGCCCGCTGCCACACCTGCTGCTGCACAGTTGGTGACGCATTAATATTTGATGCACAATACCGTCATGAAAAAATTCATGACTTGCCGAAACGCCGCCACCTTGTGTGCGGCGTTTTGCTTGGTGTCGGCAGTTGCTCTCGCGCACTCCACGCCGGCATTGAAACCAGCGGCGCCAGCGCCGCTGTTTGCAGCGATCGGCGACAAGCCGGCGATCTTGTATGACGGGCTCTCGACCAAGGCGAATAAGATTTTCATACTGTCGCGTTTCCATCCGGTCGAGGTACTGGTGAAGCTCGACAAGTGGACGAAAGTGCGCGACGCGGAAAATACCATCGGCTGGATGGAAAATACCTTCCTTGGCGAAAAACGATTCGTGCAGGTTGCCAGCGGTAGCGCTGAGGTCCGTGCTGCGCCGAATGCAGCAGCTACCATCGTTTTTGAAGCACAGCGCGCCGTGCTGCTGGAGCCCACGGGAGCGGCAAGCCTAGATGGCTGGCTACCGGTACGGCATCGCGATGGCCAAGCCGGTTTTGTGCGCGTCAGTCAAGTCTGGGGCGCATGAAACTAGCCGTGCTGGGTGCGGGCGCGTGGGGCACCGCGCTGGCGATCTCATTCGCACAAAAACATGACGTGACATTGTGGGGCCGCGACACCTCGCATATCGTTGAGGTTTCCGGTGCGCGCAGCAACATGCGCTACTTGCCCGGCGTTGTTTTGCCGCAGTCGATCCGCGTTGCATCCGATCTTGCCGCGACTTTGGCGAACGCGGATTTAGCCTTGATCGCCACCTCCACTGCGGGTCTGGCCGCGACCACCGCGTTGATTCACCAGATTCGCCCCGACCTGCCGATTATCTGGGCGTGCAAGGGGTTCGACAAAATCACCGGCAAGCTGCCCCACGAAACCGTCGGCCAATTGATGGATAGCAAACCCGGCATTCACTACGGCGCGTTAAGCGGTCCCAGCTTCGCGCTGGAAGTGGCAAAGGGCTTGCCGTGCGCGCTGACACTGGCTGCCAACGATTTCACTTTTGCCCAGGACATGACCGCGCAACTCAACGGCCCGGCGCTGCGAATTTATTCGAGCGATGATTTGCTCGGTGTCGAGCTCGGCGGGGCGCTTAAAAACGTGATGGCCATCGCCGCCGGTATTGGCGACGGCATGCAACTGGGTCTCAATGCCCGTGCCGCACTCATCACGCGAGGCCTGGCCGAAATGGTACGACTCGGGGTGGCGATGGGCGGCAAGCCCGAAACATTCATGGGGCTGGCCGGTTTGGGCGACCTGGTGTTGACCGCGACCGGTGAGCTCTCACGCAACCGTGCGGTTGGCGTGCAGCTCGCGCAGGGTAAAAATCTCGATGCCATTCTCGCCGCGTTGGGTCACGTTGCCGAAGGTGTAAATTCGGCGCAGACCGCGCTGGAACTGGCCAGGCGCCATGCGGTCGACATGCCGATTACCGAAGCGGTGAACGCGGTATTGTTCGCGCAGGCCGATCCGCGCGCAACGTTGAAGCGTTTGTTGTCGCGGGACACAAAAGCGGAGTCGGCTTGAATAGCGCCGGATCATCGCGGACGCGTCATTCCCATTTATTTTTCGCCGGGTTTCTTCCTCATTTTTAATGCCAACGGAGCAAGGTCCATGACCAAAAAAACCGCCGCAAAAGCGCCTAAACCCAAGCCCGCATCCAAGCCGCCGGTTGCAAAAAAAACCATCGTAAACGTTGCCGAAGCGCTGACCAATCCGCGTATTTCGGCAGCACAAAAAGCCGAAGTGCTGATCGAGGCGCTGCCCTACATCCGCCGCTTCTGGGATAAAAACATCGTCGTCAAATACGGCGGCAACGCGATGACCGAGGTCGCGCTGCAGGAAGATTTTGCGGAAGATATTACGCTCCTGAAACTGATCGGCATGAATCCGGTCGTGGTTCACGGTGGCGGCCCGCAGATCAATCGCATCCTCGAGAAAATCGGCAAGCAGGGTCAGTTTATTCAGGGCATGCGCGTCACCGACGATGAAACGCTGGATGTGGTCGAGATGGTGCTGGGCGGCCTGGTCAATCAGGAAATCGTGACGCTCATCAACAAGGCGGGCGGCAAGGCGGTCGGCCTCACCGGCAAGGACGGTAACTTCATTCACGCCCGCAAAATGACCATCGCCTCGAAAGAAGACAAGCGCAAAAAAATCGATATTGGCTTGGTCGGCGAAGTGGTCAAGATCGATACCGCGATCATCGATTTGCTCGACAGCGAAGATTTCATTCCGGTGATTGCGCCGCTCGGTGTCGACGAAAAGGGTACCGCCTACAACATCAATGCCGATGTGGTTGCGGGCAAGATTGCGGTCGCATTGCAAGCCGAAAAATTCATATTGCTGACCAACACGGCCGGTGTGCTCGACAAAAAGGGCCGCGTCTTGACGGGGCTCACGGCGGCGAAAGTTGCCGAGTTGATCGAGGACGGCACCATCTCAGGCGGCATGCTGCCGAAAGTGGATTGCGCTCTCGACGCGGTGAAAAACGGCGTGAAGACCGCGCACATTATCGATGGCCGCGTACCGCACGCGCTGCTGTTGGAGGTGCTGACCAGTGAAGGCGTCGGCACGTTGATACGTGGGGCAAGTGCGAATCGGGGGCAGTGATACAGTTAAAAGTCTAGCGCCGGTGCGGATCGCAGACCGATAATGGCTGAAACGCCGCGCCAATGCTAGTGTTTTTCTTTCCGCCATCCATGAATCGCGAACCCTCAATCCCACCGCTTCGCGAACCCCAGCCAGCCCATCACCCAGCGCGCGAAGCCATACGCGATCCATGAGCTCGCACGCACCAGCAATCCGCGCTTATGCCACTGTTCTGCTTGTAGCAATACGGCGTTGGCGTGAATCTCCGCCATTACAGACGCGCGCAGCGTTTTCGCGAACGCTTCATCGAACACCACCACGTTCGCTTCCCGATTCAGAAACAGGCTGAACGGATCCAGATTGCTCGAGCCCACGGTCGACCAGGCATCATCGACCACGGCGACCTTGCCGTGCAACATGCTTCTTTCGTATTCATAAATGGCGATGCCCGCGCCGAGCAGTTGCGCGTACAGCGCGCGCGTCGCCTGCTGCAGCAGCGGATGGTCGGCACGACCCTGAAGGAGCAGCGTCACGCTCACACCACGCCGGGTTGCCGTCATCAGGGCGCGGCGAAATTGCCTGCCCGGCAAAAAATACGGGCTGGTGATGAGGATTTCGCGGTGCGCGCTGCCGATGGCGGCGAGATAAGCTTTTTCAATATCGCGGCGATGGCGCAAATTATCGCGCACCGCGAAGAAGATTTTCGTGTCGCCCACTTTCGCTTTCGTTTCAGCCGCCGGTCGCGCAGCATCAAGCGCTGAAGTATTCAGTGGTGTTCTTGGCGGCGCGTGGCCGTTGCCGGGGCGGCCGAATTTCCACCATGACACCACCCGCCACAGATGCACCATCTCAATATAAATATGCGCAAGCACCGGACCCTCGACCTGCACCGCGTAGTCGTAGCGCGGGTAGTCGGACATGCTATTGGTCATATCGTCGATCAGGTTGAGCCCGCCGACAAAGCCGATCCTGCCGTCGACCAGCCCGATCTTGCGATGGACGCGCCGCAAACGGCCTTTCTTCAGGTTGAAAAATTTTCTTTCCGGACGGAACACCAGCACACTAACGCCCGCACGCTGCATGCCATCAAAAAACGCCTGCGGCGTTGCGAACGAGCCGACACCATCGATCAACACATTCACTTTTACGCCGCGCTGTGCGGCGCGCTTCAAGGCGTCGGCAATACGGATGCCGGCCACATCGTCGCCAAAAATATACGTCTCAATGCCGACCTCGACGCCCGCTGAATCGATGGCTGCGATCAGCGCAGGGAAAAATTCAGCGCCATTCTTCAGCAGCGTGATGCGGTTGCCGGCAACGATGTGCTTATGACGCATGCGTGTTAGCGCCCCGGTCGCAACGTCACCGTGAGACCGACGTGATCCGACATCTTCCGCCAACTCACGCCATCGACCTTGCCATGGAGACGGCCGAATTGTTCAACCACGAGGCCGCGCACATAGATGCGATCAAGCGTGAACAGCGGCAACATCGCCGGGAACGTGCGCGCCGGTTTGCCATGTGCATCT
>JAYVXF010000272.1:0-12320 GCA_043793345.1 Betaproteobacteria bacterium
CGGGAATCCAAGTTCACGCAGCCAAACTTGGATTCCCGCCTTCGCGGGAATGACGGTGCAGGATGAATATTGTCGTCAATATTCCTGACTGCTGTGTAATGTCTGTCAAATCATTTTTCCAAAGGAGAATGCAAATGAACTATGTAGATGGATTCGTCGTACCGGTCCCAAAGAAAAACCTGGCCGCATATCGGCGCATGGCGCAAAAGGCCGGCAAAGTGTGGATGGAACACGGCGCGCTCGAATATGTCGAGTGCGTGGCCGACGACGTGAAACCGGGTAAGTCGACGTCATTCCCGCAGAGCGTAAAACTCAAAGCCGACGAGACGGTGGTGTTTTCGTACATCGTCTACAAATCGCGCGCGCAACGCGATCGCATCATGGCGAAAGTGATGAAGGATCCGCGGCTGGCTGCGATGATGGATCCGAAAGCGATGCCCTTCGACGGCAAGCGCATGTTCTACGGCGGATTCAAGATACTCGTCAGCATGTAGTCAATAACACCAGCACCGGCGCGGCTTCCAGCTAATTTATTTCCTGAAAGCCGCGCCAAATGGCGATCTACGTGCCGTTTTGCGGTGGACTAGCGCGATTCTGCCATCAATTTGGCGATGTCCCGCACCGGCGCGCTGCCGTAAGAAAGCAGCCTGTTATTGAACGCCTTCACCGAAAAATCTTTGCCGAGTCGCGCACGTTCCTGATCGCGCAGCGCAGTGATTTCAGCGTAACCGTTGAAGTAGCTGGTGAGCTGCACTTCGGTAAATGTTGCGCGCCGCCATTTTTCGGTGGCTTCCGTTTCCTGCTGAAACGCCTCGCGTATCATCAGCGTGATGGCTGCGTCGCGTTGCATACTTGCGGTGTGGATTTCAACGTCTAGAATGGTATTGACCACCGAGCGCAAATTCCATTTCATCCACAGCAGCCACATCTCCGGTGCGTTGCCGCCGTAGCCGGCATCGAGCATGACTTTTTCGCTGAAGACGGCCCAGCCTTCGATCATCGAGCCGTTGCCGAAGATCGCTTTGACAACACTCTTTGATTTGTTGGCATGCACCAGTTGCGTGTAATGGCCGGGCACCGCTTCGTGGATATTGAGAATCTGCAAGGTCCAGTCGTTGTATTCACGCAAATACGATTCCGCTTGCGACGGCGTGAATTCATCGAGCGGCGTCACGTTGTAGTAGGTGTTGGCCTGCGGATCGTAGGGGCCCGGCGCGCTGACCGACGCGCCCGCGCCGCCACCGCGCATGTACAGCGGCGTCTCGCGCACCACCAGCGGCCGCGTGGCATCCTGATCGACCAAATCTTTTTCACGCACGAATTTTTCAAGCTGCGGGAGCTGCTGGCGGATGGTGTCGACAAATGCTTCACGACTGGTGTGACGCTCACTTAGTTTGTCGATCAATGTGCCAATGAGTGCCAGCCGATCTTCGGGCAGCGGCGACGCGCCCATATATTTTGGCCACAACTCGCGGGCGATTTTTTCCATCGCATTGTGCAGCGTTATTTTTTCAGCCAGCGCGCGCTCATAGAGCTGCTCGACACTAAAGCCGGATTGAATATCGAGGGCAAATTTTTGCGCATAGAGATTTTTACCAATGCGAAAGCTGCGTGCTTGCCCGGCTTTGAGTTTGGCTTCCGTCGCGGTGAGGTAGGCGAGGTAATCTCTGGTGGCAATTTTGGCCGCAGCAAGCCGCGTCGTGAAACGTGCTTTCTCGGCCTTGCTTAACGCAGAAGCCTCGACTTTTTTTGTAAGCTCGTCATCAAAAACGCCGAGCGCGCCGGTGTTCTGGATCAACGCGAGCTGCGTGTGTTCCAGCGTTGGATTGCTGATACTCTCTTTCGCGGCGGCGTAGTAGGCGGGGACGTTGGCCAGCCGCGCCATGACGTGACGCAGGCGCGTGTCGAGCGGCGCGTATTCGGTTGTGAGGATCAAACCGAAATCATTACCAACGTTGTAATACGACGGCTGCCATTGCCAGTCTTTGAAGGTGATGAGATTGAAGCGGCTGGATTCGAACTGATTTTGCAGCAGCGCGAGATCGACTTGATTGGCCGCACTTAATGTGGACGCGTCGAATTTCGCCAATGCCGCCAATTGCCGGTTGTAAAAAGCGAGCGACTGCTTGCGCTGGGCGATATTTGGCACCGTCATCCGCTCCGCGTATTGGTAATTGCCGACACTCATTGCGAACTCGGGAAATTCGCGCCACATTTCTGCCAGCACTTTCGCACTGTGCATCTCGAATCGCTGATCCGAAGTGCGCGGTGTGGCGGCGGCGCTGATCGTGGCGACGAGCCAGGTGAGGAAGACAAAAATAATAATTGGTCTCATGTTTCTAGCGCTTTTTAATATTGTGGCGAATCCATTCGGCGAGCATCGGCTCATCCATTTCGCCGGATGCGACGGCGAGCATGGTGACGGTCGCGTCGGATTGCGACGCGATCAATCGCCGACCATTCAAAAATAAAAACAAACCTGCCGCGAGGAAGCCCGCCCGTTTATTGCCATCGACAAATGCATGGTTTTTGGCGAGCCCGACCGCGTATGAAGCGGCCAGCGCTGCGACATCCGGCTTTTCGTATGCAGCGAGATTGAGTGGCCTCGCAAGCGCTGAGTCGAGCAGGCCTTCGTCGCGCAGCCCGCTTGCTCCGCCGTGTTCCGCCAGGCTTTCGTCGTGCAACAGTAACAAGACGCGCTTATCGATCCATTTCCACTTCATGGGCTACTTCGCCAGCGCGCGAAACGTATCACGATATTCGCGCATGAATTCGCGACCCGCGTCCACCTGCTCATCAAAATTGGGCTGATACGGCGACAACGTCACCCCATCCGGATGCTCGGTGATGTACACGGTATCGCCCTTCACGAGCTTCAGGCGCGCCAATACTTCTTTAGGCAAAATGACGCCGACGGAATTACCGATTTGGGTGAGTTTAAGTGCAGACATGATGCCTCCAAAAATAATTTGACGTTATAACGTAAGTTATAATATCGAAAACGGCACGCTTAGGCAAACTCTAGCGCCAGAGCGGATCACAGCCTGATAATGCCCGCGAAGCAGCATAGAATGGCGATCTACGCATTAGTTTGCTATGGAGACTTCCGCACCGCGGCCGTGATCCACGGCTCCAATCGCTTACCGACCGCGACATCCACGTCGTAGCGCACGGCAACTTTTTCGCCATCACCCGTACCGGATGTTGCGCCGTCGAAAACGCTTTTCATCGCCAGCGGCACGTTCAATCCCGCCACGCTCACGTCACTCACCTGTCCGGCCAGCACGTTGGCATCTCCCTCGCGCAGCCACACCACATGCACTTGTCCGCGCAAGATGGCGAAGCGGCTGCGGTCGGGATATTTGGTGCGCAACGCCGCAGCGTCGAGCCCGGCATCGATGACAAAGAGACGGCTGTTTTGCCCCTGCTCCCGCTTCAGCAATGTTGCGCGATCAGTTGCGCTCTCGTTCGGACGCGTAACATTATTTTCGGCGTACTTGATCGCCCGCGCGAGTGCCGTCTGATACGCAACGCCGTTAAATTCGAGCACCAACATCACCTCCCGCGACGATTTGCCCGCCGCCGTGCTCCGCCCGCCTTCAACCTCCCGCACCAGCGAAGTATCGAAGCCAAGTGACTTCATTTTGGTCGCGTCAAGCCACGCCGGTGCGCCCTGAAATGCATAGTATTGCCACGCAGTTTGCTTAGCGTCTTTCGATTCCGGCTGCAGTGTCCGCCATTCCAGGCGCAAGGCAAGGCCACTGCTGTCACGCATCCCTTCCCAGGGATAGCGCATGCGCAACTCGCGTTCACTCAGGCGCAGCGTGCTGTCCGGCTCACCACTACGGTTGTAAGCCACGCCACCCAGCACCACAATATTCACGACCGCGATCAATAGCAGACCAGCGATCAAGGTTTTTTTACGCGAAAAATTCATGACGTGACCCCAGCTTTTCCCGGTGCGCCACCGGCCGCGCGCAATCGCCGGAAGATGAATAACAACAATACCGCCGACAGCCCCAGCACAAAAAAGAACAAAAACTTCGGCATCACCGCCCACCACCAGTCAAATAGTTTGGTGTACAGAAAAATCACGAACAGGGTCACGCCGGTATTGACGACTTCGTTCCAGTGCCGCCGCGCGCCGACCCAGATCGCAATCGCGGTGCCGACAAAGCCGAGCGTTTGATAAACGCCTTCGATGAACTTCCGATCCAGCGAAAAATAGCTGCTCGAACCCCAATTTGCCATCACCAGCATCGGCAAAAACAGCGTGAGCAAGGCCCACACCCGATAGCTTGCAGGGAAACCCGCGAAGCGCCGATGATCAAACCAGTGCGGCACGACAAACAGCAGGACGGCAGCGGGGAAAAAATTCTCCGGTCGCTCACCGAAATCGATCCAGTACATGCCGCTCCAGGTACCGGTCCGCGCTGCGACGAAACCAATCAGGCAGAGAATGCCTGCCACCAGCAGCAGCCGCAAATCAAACGCGTACGCCAGCAGCAACGCAAATGCGGCCCACGGCAAAAATGCCTTATCGGACGGCGTGAGATTAAAAATCTGGCCGAGCATCACGATGTTGAGTACGAAGCACGCGAACGCGACCAGTGCGGCGAGCTTGGCGAAATAGCCACCGCTGTCCTGCTTGTCGATCCAGACGGTGGCAACAAATGCCGCGACCGTTGCCGCGATCAGGATGGCAACCTGCACGCTCGTCGAAAACAAACCCCAGAATTGGTAGAACAAAAAGAACACACTCGCCGCCAGCGCCAATGCGCCCAGAAACGAGGCGACGCGCATGCCGAGCGAGAGCTGCTTGGCGGCCGCGTCACGGTCGATATCAAACGTGCGCACCAACTGCGCGAGCTGCGTCTCCTGATGCGCCTCCACCGCGCGCCGCTGTGCGTCATCGAGCTGCAAGACGCCGTCTGTTTCGAGGCGCGTAAGCTCGACATTGAAAACGCGAATATCGTCAGCGCGTTGTTGGGCTTCTGTGCGATTGGGGGTCATCATTTATCCGGAGGAACATCGGTGAGCAAAACATTGAACACAAGCACTGGTGCGGCTTTCAAGGCTGTTTATGTTCGAACGGCAAGGCAGATGCGGCGTCACGCGGCAACGTTTTTTTGCGTGTCGCCCAGCACACTCCTACATCACAACCGATAGCATCACGAGCCATAAATTCGCATCAATATCTTTTCATAAAGTTTATGCGGGAGAAACCGCTTGAGACTTACGCCGATGCGCTGCCCGCGTAAACCTGTGGTGTATCGAAAACGCGGCGACGGTGACTGGACGATACGCGCAATCAGTGCGGCGATGCAATCCGGAGACGGCGCGTGGGTCTCATCGTGAGCCATTTTCGTCAGCGCTTTTTCACAGGCAGTGTGGTACGCGCTCGTTTCGTTTGCGGTCGCGGCGCGTTTGCGTTGCGCGGTAAAACCGGTCGCAAAATCGCCCGGCTCAATCAGTACCACGCGTATTCCGAATGGCGCGACTTCCATACGCATCGACTCGGTCAGCCCTTCCAGCGCAAATTTGCTCGCGCTGTAGATTCCCTGAAACGGCAGTGCCGTCAATCCGGCCAATGAACTTACGTTGATGATCAATCCGGATTTTTGTTGGCGCATGGTCGGCAGAACTTGCTGGCAGACTCGCGCTACGCCAAAAAAATTGGTTTCAAACTGCGCGCGAATTTCGTCAATCGACGTGTCCTCAATCGCGCCTGCCACTCCATAGCCCGCGCAATTGACCACCACATCGAGGCGATTTTCTGCGTCAATGATTTCGGCTACACCGCGCTTGACCGATTCATCGTCATCCACGTCCATCGCAAGGCCGGCCACCCGCCCGCTGAAAGGGGCCGTCGCGGATCTGCTCGCGCCATAAACTTTGTATCCCAGCTGCTGCAATTGACGCGCACAGACGCGACCAATCCCGGACGACGCCCCGGTCACCAATGCAATTTTTTCGTCACGGCCCTGCGCTGGGATCATGTATTTGTGTGCCACGCGATAAATTCACTACTTCAAAACGACGGGTAATCTTACCGCGATTGATGCGCCGCCAAATGCTTGACGGAGAATTGTTTGCGCGCAAATAGCCGGCGTCGTAAAATTGGCGCGCGGTCACAAAACAAACCGTGCTCACTCAAACTCACCAGAAAGAAATGCGATGAAACCATCCCCCCGCTTGATTACGCTGATTGCTGCGTCCGTTACGGCCTTCGCCGCACTTGCCCAAACACCTGCGCCTGCGCCCGCGCCGGTGGTCGCGCCAACGGCCACCGTCGTCGCGGCGCCCGTGTCCGTTACAGCGCCCGCCAAAGCATCGGGCGAGCACCAGATGGAAGGCGTGGCTGCGTACTACAGCAATCGTTTCAACGGCCGCAAAACAGCCAGCGGTCAGCGCTTTAACAACGGGGCCATGACCGCCGCGCACAATACCCTGCCCTTCGGTACGCGCGTCAAAGTCACCAACTTGAAAAATAATCGCAGTGTGGTCGTGCGCATCACCGATCGCGGTCCGACCACACCGGGTCGCAGCTTCGACCTTACCCGCACTGCCGCCAGCAAGTTAGGCTATGTGCGCGCCGGTTTGACCGAGGTGAAAGCGGAAATCGTCTCGGCTGCGCCGACGAAAATGGCGCGCAAAGCCAGAAAATAAGCGGCTTGCCACTGCAAGCAAAAGCCCCGGCATCGACCGGGGCTTTTTTTATCCAAACGCAACCGTCAATTCTCCCGTCTCGCACCTAGACTAGGTCGCGACGCGATTGCGCCCCTCACGTTTGGCGACGAACAGCTTTTGATCCGCACGGGTCAGAAACGCAGTGTGATCCTCGTCGCCGTCCCACTCGGCCAGACCGATGCTCAGGGTCGCGCCGTATTCATTGCCCTCCTTGGAAACAGAAAATCGCCTGCGCACGTCTTCGCAGATTGCGTACGCGTCCGCCAGATGCGTGTCAGGCAGAAACAGGACGAATTCATCACCGCCGAGACGACAGACTTCATCGGTCAGCCGCTTATCGGCCAACAATGCATTCGCGACTCCTTGCAGCACCGCATCGCCGACGATATGGCCGAAGCGGTCATTGATGGTCTTGAATGCGTCAATATCAATGATGGCCATCGACAGCGCCGACTTTACGCGCGCGTGATTCCGGATCAACTCGGGGAATCGAAAATCGAAGTAGCGGCGGTTCTTGAGCTCCGTGAGCGCATCTTCAAACGAAATCGCCGTTAATTTCTGCGTGTTTTCGAGCAAGCGCTTTTGCTCCATGCCCATCTGTTCGACGCGTTCACGCGCGACCGATATTTCCCGCTGCGCAGCGGCGAATTCACGGCGGGCGCTGCGCAGTGCGTCGAGATTGGCGCGTTCGCTGGCACGCATCATGATGAGCAGGCGCGTGTGCGCTTTTGAAGCTTCAAGCGCACCCGCAATATCGCCCATTTCCTCAAAGCAGGTTACCCGCGCCGCTTCGACCTCCTCATGCACGCTCAGATAATCTGCGCCCATGGCATTGTCGCGCGCCTTGTTGAGCAATTCGGCAGCCTCGGGATATCGCCCGAGATGCATGAGATAAGTTGCCTTGGCGTGGCACACCGTTGCCAGATTGTCTGCGGTGTTTTCCTCTTCGCATAGCGTAATCGCATGATTGATGGTCGCCAGCGCACGCTCGTGATCACCCAGAAGTTGATACAGCCGCGCAAGATTTCCCCAGCTATAGACGCGCGCCTTCATGTGCCGGGTCTCGTCTGCTGCTTTCGCCACGCCCTCGCAAATCACGATGGTTTTTTCAACCGTTTTACGGTTTTCGTTGGTCGGCTCACGCATCAGCTGGCGCGCGTTGACGATCAAGGCACCGACGCGGCAGGCGTTGACCGAACTGGTGGTGAAGGGATCATTCAGGCGCGCCAGCGCAGTGCCGGCCGCATCAATCTGCAAAAGAGCGGCATCGCCATCGACGCGGTCAATATACAAATGCGCGAGCGAAATGCGCGCGCTGGCAATCGCGCGATCATCGCCTGCCGCCTCGGCGATTTCCAGCGCCTGATCGGCCGCTTCGAAGGCGTCAGCGTGCGCGCCCATCATGGTAAGTGTGCGACCCATTGCTGCGAGTGCGCGCGCTTCCACTTTCGCCGAGCCCGCCAGCCGGGCGATGCGCCCCGCGTTCAGCAGGTTCATCACCGAGGAAGCGGCGCGCCCTTTGTAGAACTCAAAAACACCCAGCAGGTATTTGTGCAACGCTTCAATTTCAGCATGCGCCGGACGTGTGACCAATGCCGCGATTTCGCCAAGCCTCGCGTCCGCCTGCGCAGATTGACCCATGCGCATCTCGGTAAACGCAAGCTCGCCGAGCGCTTCGGCAGTTTCAATCGGCGTGGTTGCACGCCGGACTTTCGACTGCAACGAAAATAGATAATCAATGGTGTGCATGGAAGTTAGCGAATGTTACCAAGTTCCGCGCGTTTGGTAAAAAAACAAACCGCGCGGGAAACGGACGCCGCTGAAGCCCGCTCTGCATCACCACCTGCTCGCCCCGCTAAAGCGCCGCGCGTATCAGGCTGGTGCCTGAAATCAGTTGATTGATTTCGTCGGCGCTGATCGGCGGCGAGCATAGATTTCCCTGACCGACATCGCAGCCGAGCTCCCGCATGATGCGCCATTGTGATTCGGTCTCGATGCCCTGCGCGTGTACCCGTTTGCCCAACGCGCGACCGAGCGAGGTGATGGCGCGGATGATTTCTTTGGCTTCGACTGTTTCGCCGGCCTGCTGCACAAACGCGCGGTCAACCTTGATACCGTCAATCGGAAAAGTAGTGAGGTGGCTTAGCGGCGAAAAGCCGGTGCCAAAATTATCAATCGTGAGCGATACACCGGCGGCGCGCAGTTGGGCGAGATTTTCGCTGCCCGATTTATAGCCTTCGATCAGCGCCCGTTCGCTTAGCTCGACGTTGACGAGGTTGGCAGGAATGGCGCTGGCGTTGAGGCTATCAATGAGGAAGGAGGCAAAATTTTCCTGGCGAAGTTCGCGACCCGAGACGTTAATCGCGACCCGCAATGCCTCGCCCTGCGGGCTCTCCCGCCAGCGTTTCATCTGTTCGCAAACTTGCTCGATCACCCATTTGCCCAGTGGAATGACCAGACCGGTTTCTTCGGCAATCGGCAGAAAAATATTCGGATACAGCAAGCCCCGCTTCGGATGGGCCCAACGCACCAGCGCCTCATAGCCGCAGAGCGTGCGGTCGGCGAGATTATATTGCGGCTGGTAGTGAATGCGCAGCTCGCCGAGATTGATGGCGCGACGCAGTTCGTTTTCGAGTTGAAGCTCGGCCGTCGCCCGATCATGAAGACTTGAGTCAAACACCGCATATTGGGCTTTGCTCAGGGTCTTGGCTTTATACATCGCCAGATCGGCGTCACGGATCACTTCATCGGGCGTGTCATATTTATTGCTGCCGAACGCGATGCCAATACTTGCGCTCGAGGTAATGCTGGTGCCGTGGATACGAAACGGCAGGTGGAAAGTGTCCTGAATGCGCTTGGCCAGATCAATCACGCGCTCATCGTCGGTAACATCCTCGACCAGCACCGCGAATTCATCGCCACCGAGACGCGCCACGGTATCCGTGGTGCGCAATACACTTTTGATGCGTGCCGCAAAACCGACCAGCAGCTCGTCACCGGCGCTATGGCCCAGACTGTCATTGACTGACTTGAAGCGGTCAAAATCGAGAAACATCAATGCGAAGCGTGTATTGCCGGTGCGCTTGTTGCGCGCCAACGCCTTGGCGAGCTGGTCGCGAAAATAAACGCGATTGGGCAAGCCGGTCAGCATGTCGTGGAAGGCAATCTGCACCAGCTTGGCCTCTGCTGCTTTACGCTCGCGAATGTCCTGCATCTGCACGATGAAATCCGCGTCGTCAATGCCGTCACCAAAGCGCGCGACACTAAAGGCCACGCCAATCGCCTCGCCGTGCTTGTCGATACAAAAAAGCTCGCGCTGCAAGGTTGATTCGACCCGCGCCGAGATGCCGGTGATGTCATTGAGCAGCAATGAAAAATCACTGGCGGGCATGAACGTATCGAGTGTTGCACCGAGCAGCTCGGATTCGTAATAGCCGAGCATTTTGCAGACCGCCGGATTTACCTGGCGAATTTCGCCACTGGCCGAGACCATCGCCATGCCGATGGCTGCATTGGTGAATGCGCCGTGGAAGCGCGCCTGGCTGCGTAAAATTTCTGCGCTGTGTGCCTGCGCGCGTTGCGATTCCTGCTTTGCCGCATTCAGCAGCGCCGACTGCGCCTGGCGCTCCGCATCGGCGCGTTCAAACAAAAAGTGCGCGGACGAAAGCGAAAGTACGATGGTCGGCGCCGCGGCAAACAACACCCACACGCCAAATTTTGCGCCTGCATAGTACAGGAGCCCGGCAATGGCTGCGCTACATACGTGCGCCACCGCCATCCAGTTGCGATCCTTGAACAACGCCACCACATCAATGCGCTCATTGCGTTTCAGCGACAACAACATGGAGGGCAACAAATTGCTTAGCGCACAATACGCAATCGCAAACACGGTCAGCAGCAACATGAACGCGGCACCGCTCAAGATCGCGTGCTGCTCGAGCAGCGCACGGCCACCAACAAAACCATAGCCGGCAATCGAGATCGAGATGGCCGCCATCGCAGGTGACCCGAACCAGCTTGTCCAGCGCTTGGAGGTGCGCACCGAGGCAATCGCGCCCTCCAGCGCAGCCGCGATCACGGCCGCTTCGACGCCAAACAATAGCAACGCCAGGAAAACGAATATTTCTCCACCCGCAACGGATAGCTTGCTGCCCGGAATATTGATCGGGAAAAACGCCACCGCACCAACAAAGCCGATTGCCAATGCAATTTGCACCACCACCGGCCCCGGATGCATGGCAACCGTCGATAGCGCATTGCCCAGCAAGGCATAGCCGATCACGGCAATCGCCAGCCAGTACGCGCGTGCAAAGTTATTGTAGTCGTGCATATCTGCTCCTCGTGTCGGCTGATGTTTTACACATTGACGCTGATTGCGATTGGATGAATTTACGCAGCGTTAGTCTTGACACTCAGGGCTGAACACTCAAGGCTCGCCGTACAGCGTTGCCTGACTGGCAGCCGCGACCAGCAACTGGCCGGCTTCGCTCAATACCACGCCTTCGCTCAATACCACGCCTTCGCTTAACACCACGCCTGCGCCCAGCACCACACCCTCGCTCAACACCACGCCTTCACTCAACACCACGCCCTCGCTCAACACCACGCCTTCGCTTAACACCACCCCGCTACCGAGGATGCGCGCGGTACCGTCGGCAAGACGGAAAATCAAAAAACTGGTCGGTGTAAATGCACCCGACTTCGCGGCATATTGGCTCGGCCCGATTGCCGAGGTAAGCGATACGACGCCGGCGCTCACCAGGCTTTGCGACGACCCTGCGGTGACGCGAAAGCCGATCACCAATCCGGACGCCGCATTCACCACCGCATCCATTTGTGTCACACGGTCTTTTACCCAAAATAATTGATGCTGGTGAAAGCCCTGAAACTTCTTGAACAAATCGTCACCGCTGAGGATTTGCGTGCCGCCCGCGTAAACCACTTTGCCCCAGCGGATGATTTGACCGTCAAGCGTGGTCTGCGGCAAAGGCAATGCCCCGCCGGTTGGCAGCAAAGAAATGCCAATGGCAAGCGCTGACGCCGCAAACGGACGCGCAATGTCTTTGCGCAGCGCGCCGGCCAGATCGACCGCGCCTTTGATATTCAACAGTCCCGCGCCTTGCTGGAGCAGATTCGCGTTGTCGAGCGGCTGCGCGGAATACTGCAGGATCGCTTTCACCAATGTTGGTGTCAGGCCCGGATTGGCTTCGAGCATCAGCGCCACCGTACCCGCGACCACGGGTGCCGCCACCGACGTGCCGCTCAACATCATCAGTTGCGCGCCAACGACAGGTTTATTTTGGCCATTGCCGCGGCGCAGACCGGGATTTTTGTAGGCAATCTCGCTGATCGATTTGCCGCTCCTGTCGGTCGCCATCGCGCTGACCAGTTTGTTGCCGGGGGCGACGAGATCAGGTTTCAAAATATTGTCGACACGCCGTACGCCACCCGCATCCAGATACGCGCCGCGGGTTGGGCCACGCGAGCTGAACAGGTCAACAGTGTCGTCCGAGCGTATCGTCGTGGCGTGTGCGTTGGACGCGCCGACCGTGATCACCGACGGCTCGTTCGCGGGCGAGGTAACGCTGCCGTAGCGTTCACGGCCATCCGGCGACTGGCCGTAGTTACCG
>JAYVXF010000273.1:0-3819 GCA_043793345.1 Betaproteobacteria bacterium
AGGCGGGGATCCAGTGTCGTTCGTCGATGCGCCACTGGATCCCCGCCTGCGCGGGGACGACGGTGTATACCGACGCTTGCAGACCACGAAGCACATCCGCGCCTCTCGTTGCATAAATAATTCCCATGTCCCAAATCGTCGCCCTCCCCAACATCTCCGGAGAACCCGAACACCCGGAGATCATCGAAGCATCCAATCCGCTCGAGTGGTACTGGAAATTTTCGCAGCAATCCGATTTCGAATCTGATCCCGCGCAGTTGGCCGTGCTCGAACATCTCGAACGCCTGCACAGCGATCTCGAACACTATCGCCAGTATCGGCAGGGCCCGGTGAATCGGCTCGTCACGAATTTTGGTGGCGGTAAACGACCGCCGCGTGGTTTGTATATTTGGGGCGGCGTGGGGCGTGGCAAATCGTTAATGATGGATGCCTTTTATAACGTTGCCACACTAAAGCGAAAACGCCGTGTTCACTTCCACGAATTCATGCGCGAAATTCACGCCGAGATGCGCGCGCATTCGGGCACTGAGGATCCGCTCGAACCGATCTCCGACAAAATCGCCAAGCAACTGCGGCTATTGTGCTTCGATGAATTCCACGTAAGCGACATTGCCGACGCGATGATCCTTGCGCGCCTGCTGGAAATGCTGATTTCCAAAGGGGTGGTGTTGGTAATGACGTCAAACTATCGCCCCGACGATCTCTATCCGAATGGCTTGCAACGTGCGCGTTTTTTGCCCGCCATCGCGTTGCTGAACGACGAACTTGAAGTGCTCGAAATCAGCGGACAGCGCGACCATCGACGGCGCATTCTCGAATCGATCCCGGTGTATCACACGCCGCTGTCGGCGACGGCCGAGCAGGCAATGGCGCGCGCATTCGAGGCGATGTCGAAGGCGACGTATTTATCGGCGGGAAAGATTTTGGTCGGCTCGCGGGAGGTTGCGTATTTGCGCCGCGCCAAAGGTGTGATCTGGTTCACGTTCGATGAGCTGTGCGTGAAAGCCCGCTCGCAAGTCGATTATCTCGACATCGCCGGCCGCTATCACACCGTGCTGATTTCGGGTATCCCGCAGTTGCATGCAAAAGATCGCGCCGATGTGGTGCGCCGCTTTACCTGGCTCATTGATGTACTGTACGACCAGCGGGTAAAGCTGATTGTCTCGGCCGAGGTCGGTCCGGAATTGTTGGTGGTAGACAAGCGGGTGAAGAGCGCGACGGCGGCAAGCGCACGCACGACCGGCGGCAGTGACGCGACACTGATGGTCTCGGCCGAATTTGCGCGCACCGCGTCGCGCCTGCGTGAAATGCAGTCGAGGGAATATTTTTCACGCAAACATGCGTCGGCCGACAATCCACAATTGTTGCAGGGAGGTTGAAATGACAAACTGGACTCGCTGGAAATCGATGCTGGCTGCGTGCGTTTTATTTATTTCATCAGCCGTGACCTCCACCGCAACGTTGGCGAATAATTATCAGGATCTGTGGTGGGTGCCTTCAGAATCCGGCTGGGGCATCAATATTTCGCAGCAGGGCGACGTGATGTTTGCGACCTGGTTTATTTATGGTGCCAATGGGCAGCCAACCTGGGTTTTTCTGTCGAACGCGAAACGCTCCGGCGCGTTGGGTAATACGTTTGACGACGAGATATTTCAGGCAACCGGAACGCCTTTCGCAGTCGTTCCGTTTCTGTCGCAAAACACCAACATCACGAAAGTTGGTAGAGCAAAATTTATTTTTTCTGATGCACGTAACGGCAGCCTCACTTACGACGTCAACGGCGCAACGGTCGTCAAACAAATCACCCGCCAGACCATTGGCGTATTTAATTTGACCGGCAGTTATTTCGGCGGGCTCAAACGCGAGGGTAGCGGTTGCGTAAACGCAGCGCTCAATGGCAGCAGGACTGACAACGCAACCTACATGGTTGTTCACACCGTCGCAATCGGCGCGCTGACCATCACTGAAGTCGGCGGCACGAGCTGTAATTTCACCGGCAACGTGCAGGTATTCGCCTCGATTGTAGAGGGCAGCGGCAGATTCACCTGCGCGACCGAAAACATCGTCGGCGCGTGGACGATGCGAGAAGGCAGACCATCTCCCAATGCATTTTCCGCACAGCTCACGATGCGGCCAGACGGCGACACGTGTACATTGAACGCCACCATCGGCGGATTAAAACCTTAACCAGCTTTTTTCATACGAGAAACACATCATGACGACATTCAAGGCAATTTTCCTCGAAAAAAACGAGACGGGTTTTTCGGCGACACTGTCGGCCATCGAAGAATCGCGACTCCCACCGGAAGGCGATGTCACGGTCGCCATCGAGTATTCGACCATCAATTACAAGGATGGTCTTGCCATCGCCAATAAATCGCCGGTCGTGCGCAAGTGGCCGATGGTGGCCGGCATCGACGGCGCGGGCATCGTCGAATCGAGCACTGATTCCCGATGGAAAGTCGGCGACAAGGTGATCCTGAACGGCCATGGTGTTGGTGAGTCGCACTGGGGATGTCTTGCGCAAAAAGCCAAACTGAAAGGCGATTGGCTGGTGCCGCTGCCTGCTGAATTCACAACGAAACAAGCGATGGCCATCGGCACGGCGGGCTACACCGCGATGCTGGCCGTGATCGCGCTGGCCAAACAGGGCGTTACCCCGGACAGCGGTGAAATTTTGGTTACCGGCGCGTCGGGCGGCGTTGGCAGCGTGGCGATCGTTTTGCTCGCCGCGCGCGGCTACAAGGTGGTTGCATCAACTGGCAGGCTAAACGAAACTGACTACTTGCTCTCGCTGGGCGCCGCATCAGTCATGGATCGCAATGAACTTTCGCAGCCGGGCAAGCCCTTACAAAAAGAGCGCTGGGCGGGGGTCCTCGATTCGGTCGGCTCACACACGCTGGCAAACGCAATTGCGCAGTGCAAATACAACGCCACCGTAGCTGCATGCGGTCTCGCGCAAGGCATGGATCTCACCGCCAGTGTCGCGCCGTTCATCCTGCGCGGTGTGACGCTGGCGGGGATTGACAGCGTCTATGCGGCCATGCCGAGGCGGCTGGAGGCGTGGAAATATTTGGCGACGGAGTTGGATCGCGCGAGACTCGATAAAATTACCACATCCATCAAACTGTCAGATGCGATTGCGCAGGCGCAGCTGATTCTGGCGGGGCAGGTGCGGGGCCGGTTGGTGGTGGACGTGAATGCCTGATTTGGTGGTGTGGCGTAAGGAAGGTGAAGCGCAATTGCATGTACCATGATGATCGATTCGGCCATCCAGGAACTTCGGTAGCATAATCAAGACTACGCTTTCCCCCTCTCTCCCCTCGCGGGAGACAAGGGAACACTTGAAGCGAAGCTGAGGCTTGGCAGCAGAACCACAATATTGATGAAACGCGTCAACCAGCCACAACAGTTCGTATAAATCCACAAAAGTAAATCATCATGACCTTAGCACCACCAGAAGACGACCCATTCGATCTCGACTTCACCAAAACATTTAGCGTTGAAACCAAAATCGCCGAACCTGTTACCACGCCGCAGAAACAAAAAGAGCTGTTTGAGGAGGCGGTGATTGGCGAATCCAGGTTGGCGGGCAATGGTTATTTTGTGCGTCTCAACGAGGCGGCGCCAACCCGTGCGCCCAGGCGAAATCCGCCTGCCGTGATGGTGGTCGAAGACGACGAAGTAACGTCCGCGTTGCTCGAACGCATCCTCAAAGCCAATGGCTTTATGGTGAAAAAAGCCGCCAATCGGGCCGAGATTCTGCTTGGTTTGAAGACTTCACCCGACCTCGTCATTCTCGATGTGCAGATGCCGGAT
>JAYVXF010000274.1:0-32687 GCA_043793345.1 Betaproteobacteria bacterium
GCGCAGATTGCCCATCCCGTAATCGACCACCACAATTTTTTGCATCGCTCGCGTCGAAAATTACAGCGCGCCTTTGGTCGACGGCAAAATACCCGCCGCACGCGCATCGAGCTCGCAGCCCATACGCAGCGCGCGGCCAAAAGCCTTGAAAGCGGTCTCAATCTGGTGATGCGAATTCACCCCGCGCAGATTGTCGATATGCAGAGTACAAAGCGCGTGATTGACGAAGCCCTGAAAAAATTCATAAAACAAATCGACATCGAATTCGCCGACGCGTGCGCGCGTGAAACTGATGTGATACTCCAGCCCCGGTCGCCCGGAAAGGTCGATTACCACGCGCGACAGCGCCTCGTCCAGCGGCACGTAGGCGTGGCCATAGCGGCGGATGCCGGTCTTGTCACCGAGCGCTTTTGTGACTGCCTGACCGAGTGTGATGCCGATGTCCTCGACCGTGTGATGGGCGTCTATGTGCAAGTCGCCTGCGCACTTTAATTCAATATCGATCATGCCGTGACGCGCGATCTGGTCGATCATGTGATCGAGAAACGGGATGCCGGAATCGAGTTTGGATTCGCCACGGCCATCGAGATTGATGACAACGCGAATTTGCGTTTCTTTGGTGTTGCGGGTGACGTCAGCGGTTCTCATGGGTCATCGAAAAATAAAAATTCAAATGGTTTCGCGCAATGCACTAATCAGCGCGGTGTTTTCCAACGGTGTGCCGATGGTCAGGCGCAACGTATTGCGCAGCAGTGGATGCGCCGCGTCGGTATGCTTGACCAATATTTTACGCGACAGCAGCGCGTTGAAGGTTTTTTCGCTATCCGGCACTCTGACCAGAATGAAATTTGCCTGCGATGGAAAAACTTTCACTCCCGGGAATGTGCGCAACAGCGTCGACAGGCTTTCGCGTTCTTTTACCAGGGATGCCGCCTGCGCCAGCAACACGTCGTAATGCTTCAGCGCGAAACTTGCCGCCGCTTGCGTGAAGCAATTGATGTTGTAAGGCAAACGCACTTTATCGAATTCCCGGATCCATTCCGGATGACCGACCAGGAACCCAAGCCGCAGCCCGGCAAGGCCTAATTTGGACACGGTGCGCATCAACACGGCGTTTGGAAAATTGGCAATTTCATCCAGAAAAGAGGCACTGGAAAATGCGAAGTAAGCTTCGTCGATCACCACCAGCCCGGGTGACAGCCGAATGATTTCGCGGAGCGCATTGCGGTCAAATAAATTGCCGCTGGGGTTATTGGGGTAAGCGATAAACGTGACCGCCGGTTGACGCTGCTTGATCGCGGCACGTGTGGCATCCATGTCGATTGCAAAATCTGCGGTGAGCGGCACGCCAACGTAATTCAGCCCACAAAAAGTCGCGATCATCTTGAACATCACAAACGATGGCTCAAATGACATTAGCGTCGCGCCCGGCTTTGCGCACGCGGCGGCGATCATTTGAATGATTTCGTCGGAGCCGTTGCCGAGCACGATGTCCTGCGCGTCCGTAATATTCATCGCGCTACGAATCGCGGCGCGCAGCGCGGAGGCGCTGGCGTCCGGATAACGATTCAACGACGCATCGGCCAACTGCGCCATCAACTGCGATTTCAATTCCGCCGGGAACGCGTAGGGATTTTCCATCGCATCGAGCTTGATAAAGCCTGCGCTCAACGGCACCGGATAAGCCGATAGCGCCAAAATCTCAGGGCGAATAAGCTCGGTCGCACGGGTATTCATTTTAGAAATCGATATTCGGCTGACCGGGCATGTGCCTCCAGCCCTTCCGCGCGCGCGAGCGTAGCGGCAACGGCACCCAGCGTCTGCGCGCCTGCGGCGGACACCTGAATGATGCTTGAGCGTTTCTGAAAATCGTACACACCCAGCGGCGAAGAAAAGCGCGCGGTGCCGGAGGTCGGCAGCACGTGATTTGGTCCCGCGCAATAGTCGCCGAGCGATTCAGAAGAATGCACGCCCATGAAAATCGCCCCAGCATGACGAATCTGCGGCAGTAATGCAGCAGGATCTGCAACGGATAACTCCAGATGCTCCGGCGCGATTTGATTGGAAATACCGCAAGCCTCGGCCAAATCGCGCACGTGGATCAGCGCGCCACGGTTGGCGAGCGAAGCGCGAATGATGTCGCTGCGTGGCAGTTTGCTGATCTGTTTTTCAATACTTGCGGCGACTTTATCGATGAAAGTTTCATCGGGACAAAGCAGAATCGCCTGGGCAATTTCATCGTGCTCGGCCTGGCTGAATAAATCCATCGCCACCCAATCCGCATTGCTTGTGCCGTCGGCAATCACCAGAATTTCGGAGGGACCCGCCACCATATCGATACCGACCACACCAAATACTTGTCGCTTGGCGGCGGCCACATATTCATTTCCCGGCCCGACAATTTTGTCGACTGCGGGAATGGTTTTAGTCCCATAAGCCAGCGCGCCAACCGCTTGTGCGCCGCCGATACGAAATACCCGATCCACCCCTGCCAGCGCGGCAGCGGCCAGCACGGTTTCGTTGACCACGCCATCCGGTGTCGGCGTGACCATGATGAGTTCACCCACGCCTGCCACTTTCGCCGCAATTGCGTTCATCAACACCGACGACGGGTACGCCGCCTTGCCACCCGGCACATAAAGCCCCGCGCGATCCAGCGGCGTCACTTGCGCGCCGAGCACGGTGCCGTCGGCCTCGGTCATGATCCACGATTTTTGTACCTGATGCCCGTGATAGCTGCGGATGCGCGCCGCTGCAATCTCGAGTGCCGCGCGTATCTCGGGCGCCACCGTTGCCAACGCAGAATGCAGCGCTGCGCGAGGAATTTCCAGCGACGCCATTGAGGCTGGCTGCCAGCGATCAAAACGCTGTGTGTATTGGAGTACCGCCTCGTCGCCGTGCGCTTTAACGTCGGCGAGAATTTCCTGCACCTTGGCGTCCGTGTCGATATTTTGCGCCGACTCAAACGCGCGCAGCTTATCCAGCTTGACTGTAAAGTCCGCATCACTCGAGCTGAAACGACGAATAGTCACGCTCATTCTTTTACCGCGCGCTCAAACGCATCCAGCAGCGGCTGAATCGCGTCACGTTTTAATTTCAGCGCCGCACGATTGACCACGAGGCGGCAGGAGATTGGCATGATCTGTTCCACCGCCACCAGGTGATTTGCTTTCAGCGTGCTGCCGGTCGATACCAGATCGACAATCGCGTCAGCCAGGCCGGTGAGTGGCGCCAATTCCATCGAGCCGTAGAGCTTGATGAGATTGACGTGCATGCCTTTCGCGGCGAAATGTTCGCTGGCGGTCTGCACGAATTTGGTCGCGACGTTCAGTCGTGCGCCGCGTTTGACTGCTGCTGCGTAATCAAATCCCTCGCGCACCGCGACCATCATGTTGCATTTACCGATATTCAAATCGAGCGGCTGGTAGAGGCCGCCGCCGGTGTGCTCGAGCAACACGTCCAGGCCCGCCACGCCCAGATCGGCAGCGCCATATTGCACGTAGGTCGGCACGTCGGAAGCACGCACAATCACCAGTCGCACGTCGGGCCGATTGGTGGCAATGATCAACTTGCGCGAGGTCTCCGGATCGTCCTGCGGCACGATGCCGGCTGCGGCCAATAGCGGCAGCGTATCGTCAAAGATCCGTCCCTTGGATAAAGCGATCGTGATCACGCCATTCAATGCAGTCATCATCAATCGACGCGTTCAATATCGGCGCCTAACGCCACCAGCTTTTTTTCAATGTGATCGTAGCCGCGATCCAGATGATAAATACGATCGACAATCGTCTCGCCCTCGGCCACCAGCCCGGCAATGACCAGACAGGCGGAGGCGCGCAGATCGGTCGCCATCACGGTCGCACCGGTGAGTTTTTGCATGCCGGTGACGATGGCGGTGTTGCCTTCGATGTCAATTTTCGCACCCAAGCGCACCAGCTCCTGCACATGCATGAAGCGATTCTCAAAAATCGTCTCGGTAACAATCGCGGTGCCGGTCGCGATGGTATTCAACGCGATGAATTGCGCCTGCATGTCGGTCGGAAACGCGGGATACGGCGCAGTGCGCACATTCACCGCGTTGGGTCGGCCTTTGCTCACCACGTGAATTTCGTTGTCGGTGCTGGTGATGGTCGCACCGGCATCACGCAGTTTCTCAATCACCGCGTCCAGCGTGCGTGGTGCCGCGTTGGTCACGCGTACATCGCCACCGGTTGCGGTCACGGCGGCGAGGAATGTGCCGGTCTCGATACGGTCTGGCATCACGGCATGCGCAGCTTGGTGCAACGACGCAACGCCTTTGATGGTAATGACATCACTGCCATGCCCGCCAATATCTGCGCCCATCTTGATCAAACACTCGGCCAGATCCACGACCTCGGGCTCGCGCGCGGCGTTTTCGAGGATGGTGGTGCCATCGGCAAGGGTTGCGGCCATCATCAGATTTTCGGTACCGGTGACGGTGACGATGTCCATGAAAATATGCGCGCCTTTTAATTTAACGGCACTCGCGTGGATGTCGCCGCCCTCGATGGTAATCGTCGCCCCCATCGCCTCCAACCCCTTGATATGCAAGTCGACCGGTCGCGCGCCAATCGCACAGCCACCCGGCAACGAGACGCGCGCCTTGCCGAATCGCGCAAGCAGCGGGCCCAGCGCCAGGATCGATGCGCGCATGGTTTTGACGAGGTCGTACGGAGCGGATAAATTGGTGAGATGGGCGGCATTGAGCACCACCGTTTCGCCCTCGCGACGTGTTGACACGCCCATTTGCTCGAGCAGCTTTAACATCGTGCCGATGTCGTTGAGTTGCGGCACGTTGTGCAGGGTCAATGTCTCCGCCGACAGAATCGCCGCACACAAAATCGGCAACGCCGCGTTCTTGGCACCGGAGATACGAACAGTTCCGCTAAGCGGTTTACCGCCACGGATTTTTAGTTTTTGCATGGCTTGGATTCGTTAAGATTTGACAGCGTGTTGCGACCACTCGGCCGGTGTGAGCGTCTGCATCGACAGTGCGTGGATCTCTTCGCGCATCCGGTCGCCGAGCGCGGTGTAGACAATCTGGTGGCGTTGCACGCGCGATTTGCCGTCGAACGCAGCCGAGACGATCACGGCCTGAAAGTGTGCGCCATCGCCCTCGATTGCCAGGTGATCGCAGGCGAGTTTTTCGCGGATGTAAGTTTGTATTGCTTCTGGGGTAACCATGGGTTGGATTTTTGCCTGATGAAAAAATATTTGCTGGACCGACAGACTGCGGTTGCCATGTCCAATGAAAAGTAAAACACTAGCACTGGCGCGCTGTTCAGGGCATTTTTGCCTCAAACGCCGCGTTAAATGGCGATCTACGCGTTTTCTGTCTGCTGCTACTGCCGTAACTTATACCCTGATTTTAACAAGTAAAGGGTGACGGCAGAAAGGCAAAGGAATGCGCCTGCGGTGACGCCGAAAGAAAGCCAGACCGACACGTCGGACGCACCGAAAAAGCCGTAGCGGAATCCGTCGATCATGTAGAAAAACGGATTGATGTGCGACAGGCTGCGCCAAAAATCGGGCAGTGAACGAATCGAATAAAACACGCCGGACAAAAACGTGGCCGGCATGATGATGAAATTCTGGAAGGCCGCGAGCTGATCGAATTTGTCCGCCCAAAGTCCGGCCAAGATGCCCAGCGCTGCCAGCAAGCCGCTACCCAGCAATGCAAAAACAACAATCCACACGACGCTATGCACCGGCACGTGCGCCACGAAAATACCCACCAGAAATACGCCGAGCCCGACGGCCAATGCACGAATCATGGCGGCGATCAAATAGGCGAAATAGAAATTCCAGTGCGACAACGGTGGCAGCAAAATGAACAGGATGTTGCCGGTAATTTTTGATTGAATCAGCGACGACGAGGTATTGGCGAAGGCATTTTGCAGCATCGACATCATCGCCAGGCCCGGGATCAAAAATTGATCGTATGAAACGCCTGCGAACGCGGCATTGCTGTTCGACATCACGTGCGAAAAAATAAACAGATACAGCAGCGCCGTCAATACCGGTGCGGCGACGGTCTGAAAGCCGACCTTCCAGAAGCGCAGAATTTCTTTTAACAGCAGTGTTTGAAAGCCGATCATCCGCGCTATCTGTTCATGACGTTGATGAATACTTCTTCCAGATCCGGCTCGGCCACTTCCATGTTGGTGATGTGCGCACCCGCGAGGCGTATGCCCGCAAGGCGCGTTTCGACCTCGGCCAAATCGTGAATCGCAAAGTGATGCCACGCGCCTTGTTGGCGCGTCCGGGCCGCGATTTGTGATGGCGGCAGCGCGCCGTCGATCTTCACCCGCAACACGCGTTCGGAAAAAGCATTGAGCAAATGGTCGGTCGTGTCCAGCGCCACGATCCTGCCCAGTTTCATCATGGCGATTCGCGAACAAAGTTGCTGCGCTTCTTCAAGATAATGCGTGGTCAACAAAATCGTGTGACCCTCTGCGTTCAATTCGCGAATGAACGCCCACAATGTCTGCCGCAGCTCCACGTCGACGCCAGCGGTTGGCTCGTCGAGCACAATCACCGGTGGCCGATGCACCAGCGCCTGTGCGACCAATACACGCCGCTTCATGCCGCCGGATAACTGGCGCATGTTTTGGTCGGCTTTGTCGGTGAGGGATAGTTTGGCGAGCAGCTCGTCGATCCAACGGTCGAGCGCTTGCCCACGTGCGATGCCGAAATAGCCGGCCTGAAATCGCAGTGTTTCACGCACCGAAAAAAACGGATCGAAAACGATTTCCTGCGGAACGATTCCCAGCGCACGCCGCGCCGCCCGATAGTCCGACACGACATCGTGGCCCATGACGCGAAGCGTGCCGGCCGAGGCGCGCGTCAATCCCGCCAGGGCGGAAATCAACGTGGTTTTACCCGCGCCGTTGGGGCCCAGCAACGCAAAAAACTCGCCCTGGGCAATCGTCAACGAAACGCCAGCCAATGCGACAAAACTGCCGAAGCGTTTCTCGACGCCCCGGACATCAATCGCAGCGATCATAGGATTTCAATGGGCGGCAAGGTGAGCTTCACGCCTGCCGCAGGTTACTGTGGAGTTGCGGCCTTTGCCGGAGGGCAGTGAATCATCTCGTCTACGCCATACAGCGTGGCGAGTGTGGCCAGATTTTGCGGCAGGTGAACATAGCGCAATTGCTTCCCCAGCCGCGCGGCTTCGCGCCGCCAGTGCAGCAGCAAAGCCACGGCGGAGGAATCAATATCGGTGACGTTGGCAAAATCAATTGCCAGGCAGCTCGGCAAGTCTGCCTGCGTAGCGTAGAGCGCGGTCTCCTCCAGAATGCGCGGCATGCTGACGAAATTCAGCGCGCCCTCGATCTGGAGGACTTCTCCCACCACCGTGCTTGCGTGCGTCGTATTCATTTGCGACCGATTATTTCTGCGCCGCGTTTTTTGCGTTGCGCTCGGTGAGCGATTTGATCAAGCCATCGATACCGCTTTTCTGGATCTCGGTGTTGAACGAACTACGATAATTGGTCACCAAAGAAACACCGTCGATCAGCACGTCATACACTTTCCAGGTGTCGCCGGATTTCTCCATGCTGTAGTCGATGGGAATAGCCTGCCCGCCGGGTTGATTGACCTGTGTTTTCACCACGACTTCGGTTTCGGCCGCAGCGACTTTCAGCGGTTTCACGTCGATCGTTTGATTGCGAAACTGGGTCAGCGAAGTCGAATAGGTGCGTACCAGCAGGGTGCGAAATTCGTCGATCAGCGATTTCTTTTGCACGTCATTGGCGTCCCGCCAGTTTCTGCCAACGGCAAGTTGCGTCATCCGCACAAAATTGAAATAAGGCAGCACCTTTTCATCGGCGAGCTTTTCAATTTTTTTCTGGTTGCCTGCCACGAGATCCTTGTCCGCTTTGATTGCCGCCAGAATCTCATTGGTGTTTTTGCGAACAATTGCGTCCGGCGCTTCCTGCGCGAAAGCGATCTGCGGAACGACCGCCGCCGTGACAGCGGCAGCCAGGGAAGCCGCGAGGGCAGAGCGTAGGAGTAATTTTTTCAACATGTTGGTTTCAATCAAAGAATATGAAGGGGAATGCAGGCCAATAACGCGCCGACCGTTTTCTCGTTTACGCCGCCAGGCTTCCCGTATGACTACTTTTTCGCGCCGTTGGCATCGCCTTCGGCGGCTTTGCCGAACATAAACTGCCCGATCAGACGCTCCAGCACCACAGCCGACTGTGTGAGGGAGATTTTATCGCCATTGTTGAGTTTCTTGTCATCGCCACCCGCATCCAGCCCGACGTATACCTCACCAAGCAGTCCCGAGGTCAAAATAGAGGCGCTGCTGTCTTTCGGAAACGAATAGCGCCCATCCATCGTCAGCGTCACTACCGCCTGGAATTTGTCGTTGTCGAATTTGATATCCGACACGCGTCCGACCAGCACACCCGCACTCTTTACCGGCGCCTTCGACTTTAACCCACCGATATTGGTGAATTTTGCCTCCACCGCGTAGGTGCTCGATGGTCGATCCTCGCCGAGATTGCCGACGCGCAGGGACAACCAAAGCAGCGCAGCGATACCAATAAGCATAAAAATACCGACCCCAAGGTCGATGGTTTTGCGATCCATAATTACGTACCCCTCAACATAAATCCTGTCAAAATCAAATCCAGCAGCAACACCGTCAATGCCGACGTTACAACGGTGCGCGTCGTGGCGCGGGCGACGCCCTCTGCAGTCGGATCCGCATCAAAGCCCTCAAACGTGGCAATGATCGAGATCGCCACACCGAACACGAGAGACTTCACAATACCGTTCAACACATCGTAGCGAAAATCCACTGCGGCGTGAAGGTTGCTCCAGAACACGCCGGAATCAACTCCCACCAGCAGTGTTGCAACGAGGTAGCCGCCAAATATCCCCATCGACGAAAATAGTGCGGCAAGCACCGGCATCGAAATGACCCCCGCCCAAAATCGCGGTGCCACCACTCGTGCCATCGGATCAATCGCCATCATGTCCATGGCCTTAAGCTGCTCAGTCGCCTTCATGAGTCCGATCTCGGCGGTGATGGCGGAACCAGCGCGGCTCGCAAATAACAGTGCGGTCACGACGGGCCCGAGCTCGCGCACCAGCGAGAGCGCAACCAGCACCCCCATCGTTTCCTCCGCGCCATAATGCTGGAGCGTCTCAAACCCCTGCAGACCCAGCACCATACCGATAAATAAACCTGACACCATGATGATGATGAGCGACATCACGCCAGCGAAATAGATCTCGCGGATGGTTAAATGGAAGCGCCGGAAACTGGTACCTGAATTGGCCAGAATCAACATGAAAAAACGCGCCATCGTGCCGCCCCGCCAGAGGATGTTGATGCTGCGGCTGCCTAGACTTCGGATCGTATCAATCATTGGCGCGACCGCGCTGGCGATAAACCTAACCCAAGCTGCTCGACGTAGTCACTGGCGGGATAATGAAACGGAACCGGGCCATCGAGCTCGGCGTGTACAAACTGCTTCACGAATGGCTCCCCGGAATGGCGAATTTCATCTGGCGTTCCCTGGCCCACGATGCGGCCATCAGAGACAAAATACAGGTAGTCGACAATTTGCAGCGACTCCACGATATCGTGTGTGACCACAATTGAGGTCGCGCCCAGCGCGTTATTGAGCTTGCGAATGGTCTGGCCGACCACCGACAGTGATATCGGATCAAGACCGGCGAATGGCTCGTCGTACATGATGAGCATCGGGTCGAGCGCCACGGCACGTGCCAGCGCCACGCGCCGCGCCATGCCGCCGGAGAGCTCGGCCGGGAACAATTTCGCCGTGCCGCGCAGACCCACCGCGTTGAGCTTCATCAATACCAAATCGCGGATCATGTCTTCGGGCAGGGTCGTGTGTTCGCGTAACTGAAACGCGATGTTATCGAACACCGACATATCGGTAAAAAGTGCGCCGAACTGAAATAACATGCCCATCTTGCGGCGCATCGCGTACATGCCGTCACGATCCAGCAACGCAATATTTTGGCCGTCTACGCGCACCATCCCCTTGGAAGGTGCCAATTGGCCACCGATCAAGCGCAGCAGTGTGGTCTTGCCACAGCCGGATCCGCCCATGATGGCAACCACTTTGCCTTTAGGCACGTTGAGGCTGATGCCTTTCAGTATCGCCCGCTTGCCATAGGAGAAGTCGACATTGTCTATTTCAACGAATGATTGTGATGGGGAAGAGGACAAGGTTTTCTTGATTGGTTATTGTTGGCGGGAGCAAGTGCGAAGAAGCTGCGATTACGCTTATTTTATCATCCACTACGCTGATTCCGTTGACGGCGATGTGCGATGTAGCGCAGGTAGACGCGACTGTTACCTTCAGCCAGACGAAGCGGACGGCGTCGCACCGATGCGTCCGCTAAACTTTGTTACCCCGGCTGTCCCGGCGTCACTATAATCTCGGCAGAACATTCAGCGCAAGCGGTCATCTCCATGTTGGATCCTTTGAGGCACTGGCATTGAAACCTGCACTTCTTATCGTCGATGATGACCCTTTGATCGGGGAGAGTTTGGCATTTATGCTATCCGAGGATTTTGACGTGCGCGTGCGCGAAAGCCGCCCCGAGGCGATGGCACTGCTGAAAAGCGGCGAGTTTCAGCCGCAACTGGCGCTGATCGATTTGGGTTTGCCGCCACTGGCGCATTTGCCGACCGAAGGATTCAGGCTGCTCGCTGAGCTGCTCGCGTGGTCGCAGGCCATTCGCATTCTGGTGTTGTCGGGGCAAAATGAAGAATCAAACGCAAGACGCGCCCGCGCGCTGGGTGCGATCGAGCTGGTACCCAAACCGTGTGATCCGGCACGATTGAGAAAACTCCTTTTTACCGCGCTCAAGAGTGGTGACGATGAAAATTTATCGAGCGCCGAGGAAATCTCCCATAGCCTGATCGGCGATAGCCAGCCGATGCGAAACCTGCGAAGCCAGATCGATTTATACGCGTCGTCCACATTTCCTGCGCTCATCGAAGGCGAGTCGGGCAGCGGTAAAGAACGGGTGGCAGCGGCTCTGCATTACCTGAGTCCCCGTGCGCCGTTGCCATTTCTCGCGCTCAATTGCGGCGCGATTTCGGCGAATCTGGTTGAGCCGACATTATTTGGCTATATCAGAGGCGCATTCACCGGTGCTGCCACGAACAAATCGGGTTATTTTGAAGATGCCGGCGCGGGCACCTTGTTCCTCGATGAAATTGGCGAACTGCCGCTCGACTTACAACCTAAACTGTTACGGGTGTTGGAGAATGGCGAATTTCAACGCGTGGGAGACACGCAATCGAAGCACTCAAAGGCGCGCATTATCGCCGCCACCAATCGCGATTTGCGCGCAGAGGTGAAAGCCGGGCGCTTCCGCGCTGACCTGTATCATCGATTGTCGGTTTTTTCTTTGCTCGTACCACCCTTGCGGGATTTGGGTGCAGACAAATTAAAGTTGATGGAACACTTCCGCCTGCAATACGCCGCCAAGCACCATACACAACCCTTCACGCTCGACGACACTGCCCGTGATGCCTGGCAGCATTATTCGTTTCCAGGCAACGTGCGAGAGTTAAAAAATATCGTCATCCGGCTGACCGCGAAATACGCCGGTTACGCGGTTGGAAAAGATGAGTTGGCGACTGAATTCGAGCTCCCCGAGGTGGAAACGCCGCTCGAGCCAGCAGCGAGCGGCCGCTTCGACCCCCGTCATGAAATTGAGGGCAACGCCACCTTCAGTCTGGATCAGGCATTAGCGACAGTGGAATTAAAATATATCGATGCCGCGATCGAGTTGTCGCGCGGCAATATGTCGCAAGCAGCGAGAGTGCTGGGTATCTCCCGATCAACGCTTTATAGCAGGCTCGACGCGCTCAGGCCTGGCGCCGGCAAAGCCGTTCTTTAGCACAGTGCTACACTTTGTGCGCCTGATGACTTTCAGCGGAAACAACCATTCATGACGATGTACCTGGAACATTTCGGACTGCGCGAAGCGCCATTCAAGATCACCCCGCACACCGAATTCTTTTTTGCCGGTGCCAATCGGGGCGAAACGCTTGAGGCGCTGATTTACGCCATCACCAGCGGCGAAGGTATCGTCAAGGTGACCGGTGAAGTCGGGTCGGGCAAGACCATGCTGTGCCGCGTGCTGATGGAGCGCCTGCCTAAATCGGTTGAAACCATTTATTTTGCGGTTCCGTCGCTGTCGCCGGATGAACTGATCGCCACCGTTGCCAACGATCTTGGCGTAAACACCGACGGCATCAACATCACCAAGGTGATCCGCGCGTTGCAGATTCGCCTGATCGAGATTTACGGTAACGGCAAACGCGTGGTGGCGTTGATCGATGAGGCGCATGCGATGCCGGTCGAGACGCTGGATCAGATACGTATGTTGTCCAATCTGGAAACGAGCCACGAAAAACTGATTCAAATCGTGCTCTTCGGCCAGCCCGAATTGGATGAGCATCTTTCGATGCCCAATATCCGCCAGTTGAAAGAGCGCATTACACATAGCTTTAATCTGCTGCCGCTGCCTGCCCGCGACATCAAGGATTATCTGAATTTTCGCCTGCGTGCCGCTGGTTATCGCGGCCCGGACTTATTTAATCCCGATGCGTTAAAGCTGATCACGGAAGCGTCCGAGGGGCTTACCCGGCGCATCAATATCTATGCTGACAAGACGCTACTTGCGGCATACGCCGGTGGCACGCACACCATCACCGCCAACCATGTGCGCGCCGCAATTACCGATACGCAGATCATTCTTCCCGGTGCCGCGTCCAGCCGCTACCAACGCTGGCTCACCATCGCTGCATCGGTATTGGCCGGCACGGTCATCGGCTTCGTGGCCGGTCGGTATTCGATGTCACCGGCATCTTCATCGCCCTCGTCGGTCTCGATTGCACCCGCCACCGCAACCACCATTACGCCGTCACTTCAGCCGTCACAAGCGGCAAACGGTGGCATCACCAAGAGCGGTGACGCCCACGCCACGCCTGAGGTAGCGGTGGCAAACACGATGACGGTCAGCGCCGGAACGGCAGTGGTAGCCGAGTCAATCGTGCCCGCAAAGACTGGTTCTTCCGCTGTCGCGGCGCCAATCCCGCCGACGCCAACAGGCAGGCCTGCAACTGCTTCGGCAGCCAGCGCCGCTGCGCCCACGGTTGCGGCTTCACCTAACGCACTACTCGCCGCCTCCGAAAGTCCGAACAAAGTGTCAGGTACTGACTGGCTCAGCAAACGCATGGCGACTGACGCGGCGCGCATTGCGACGCTATCGAAAGATCGTTACGCGATTCAGCTGATGAACGCCGATGAACGCGGCCAGTTGGCCATCGAATCGTACTTGCGCGCCGCCAATCAGGAGTTGAACCCAGACCTCGTTATGGTTTTGCCGACCGGGAGCGCAGTGAATCCGCGGGTAAGCGTGCTCTATGGAAATTTCGACGGCCCGACCGAAGCGGGACACGAACTCGTTAGTCTGCCCGCAAAACTCAGCAAGTTTCGACCATACGCGCGCTCGTTCGGCGCGATTCGTGAAGGCGCTCGCGCAGCAACGCCGTAGATTTGTTGACGCGCCGCATATAATTTTGCACACAACCCGGGTAAGTGCGTCCCTAAAGTAATTTTACAAAAAAACAGCCCAAGCCATTGCTTTTGTTAGCTAATCGCCTTATAACTGTGAATTGGTAAACCATAAACATTATATTGCGGCGCATTTATCTTTCGGCTGGATCTGTCTTCTCCGTCTCACCACAATGCCCATTAAAAAATATTGCTTCGTGAGTTCGACAATGTCTACCCTACGAACTGCGGTCACCAGCAGTGCTGCAACTCACTTCGCGCTGCGTGTATCGGTATGCGCAAGTGTCGTTGCGGCAGTCGCTGGCTGCGGAACGTTGCCGGTTGCGCGTACCGATGGGCACCTGAAAAGCGCACCGGCTGCTGAGACTGCAAACAGCGCTGGAAGCAGCATTTCTGCCGTGCCGCAAACGGTTCGGCAAGTTCCTCTGCCTCCGCCACCGACCGCGCGTATTGAAGAGGTGAAATATTCGGTGACCGTTAACGAGGTTCCGGTTCAGGAATTATTATTCGTCATCAGCCGCGATACCAAAGTCAATATCGACATTCATCCTGATATCAAGGGTCGCGTCACGCTTAACGCCATAGATCAGACGTTGAAGCAAATCCTCACCCGCATATCAAAGCAAGTCGACATGCGCTGGGAGGTGGATGGCCCAAATATTGTGGTCAAGCCGGATTCGCCGTATCTGAAAATTTACAAGGTCGATTACGTCAACATGCAGCGCGAATCGACCAGCTCGATCGGCGTGCAGACACAGGTCGTTGGACCAAGTACTGGACTCGCGGGAAGCACGGCAGGCGGCGGCGCAGGCCAAAATAGCTCGATTGTGAACCTGAAAAATACCAGCAATAATAAATTCTGGGAGACCCTCACGGCCAACGTCAAGGACATGCTGCGCGACACGGACAAATTGCTGCCGGAAGGCAGTTCCGAAACGTTTACCCAAACACGATCCCAAGGCGTGAGCATCAACAACCGTCCACAAACAGCAACGCAACGCCGCGCCACTGGTCGGACTGGTCAAACGCAAACCACCACCACAGGTGCAGGCATAGCGGAGCAGGCGGGTGCAGAAGAAGGCGCATCGCAAACACTCACCTTTCGTGAGGCGGCATCCGTCATCGTCAATCCGGAGACAGGTACGCTCGCCATTCGCGCCACCTCGCGGCAGCATGAAATAGTTGGCGAGTTTATCGCGCAGATAAGCGGTTCGTCACGTCGCCAGGTCTTGATCGAGGCAACGGTCGTTGAAGTCGTGCTAAACGACGAATATCAATCGGGGGTCGATTGGTCTGCGCTAGGTTTACAGGGCTTGGGTTATACCACCAAACAAAACTTCACCGGCGGAATTGTTCAACCGTTTGCACTAAGCGGTTCCACCACGCCATTCTTCTCGCTTGGCTATCGCAATCCCAACGCAGCCGCTGGCGGAGATATCAGCAGCACCATAAAACTGCTCAATTCCTTCGGCAACACGCGCGTACTCTCCAGCCCCAAAATCATGACCTTGAACAATCAGGCTGCGGTGATGCGCGTTGTGGAAAACAAGGTCTATTTCACCGTTCAATCTACTGTCACGCCGGGAACATTGACCTCACAGGCAATTGTTTCTTACAACACCACGCCGCAGGTCGTGCCTGAAGGATTCATCATGTCCGTCACGCCGCAAATCAGCGAAAATGACATCATTAACCTTAGTGTTAGACCTAGTGTGACGCGCATTACGGGTTTCGTAAATGATCCAAATCCGGCTTTGCAGGGCATTCCCAATCGCGTGCCACAAATCCAAACACGCGAATTCGAAGCAATGATGCGCGTGGCCAGCGGACAAACCGCAGTGCTCGGTGGCTTGATGCAGGATAGTTTTCAGGCGAACCGCGACGGCTTACCTGTTTTGGCGCGAATACCGATTCTTGGAGACTGGGTCAGCTATCGCAACGACGCCGGCAAAAAAAGTGAATTGGTGGTATTTATCCGCGCGCTGGTGATCCGCGAAGCAAGCGTGGAATCCGATTTGTCCGAGTTCAAAAAATACCTGCCTGATGCACAGTTCTTCAAAGACGCCAGCCCGTCGCTCGACCCAATGAATCCAGCGGCCTCACTTCAGCGCAACGCGGTCGTTCCAGAAAGCGAGCCAAGGAAGGCACCATGAGCCTGCTTCTGGATGCGCTGCGACGCGCTGAAGAGGCGAGGCGCGCGAAAGAGGCCGACGGCAATGCAGTGCAGGTGGACAACAACGTCGCCGCTGGCAACACAGCGCGCCCACAGCCAGCTCCTGTATTGCACCCACATGCAGCTCCCGCAATAGACCGTGCCGTCACCGCCGAAGAATCCATCGAGGAAGCGAACGAATTGGCACCTGCCACTTCGCTTCGCAATGATCTCGCGCTCGAAGAGCTGCCAAGTCCAATCGTTGATTCGCCTCCGGCTGAAGCGCCATTCGCCGTGACCGCGAAAGCCCAGAATACCTTGCCGACAACAACGCTTAAAGACGCCACGCAACGCGAGGTCGCGCGCAATGTGTTTGCGGCAAAACAGTCCGGCGTGCCACTGGCGGATGACCCTGACAAACGTAAATGGATCGTGCCCGTGGTCGCGGCTATTCTCGCCGTCGTGGGTGCAGGCGGCTGGTATGTCTGGAATGAAATCAACCGTGTTTCGCCGCCAATGGTGGCGCGGTCAACTTTGCCTCCTGCGGCTTTGCCTTCCGCAACTCCCAACATCGGCCAAATCGGCAACAAACCGGCGTCGACGCCAGAGATGAAAGCCACCAAGGCCGATGCGCTGGTGCCGCCACCCTTGTTGCCACCGCAATTGTCGGCGGTCGCTGCAACGTCCCTGCAGAAAATGCCGGTGTTGCCAAGCTCAGCGAGCGAAAAGACGCTCACCGCCCGGGAAGCGCTCGCGAAGAATTTCAAAGAAGCCGCCGTCGCCAAAGAAGCCCCGGCGGGATTGAAACTTGCCCGATCCGTTGCGCCACCAAAGCTCAATCCTGAGCTCGCCAGTGCGTACCAACTACTGGCGAACGGAAACTATGCCGCTGCGCAAAAATTGTATACGAAACTGGTCGTGGCCGAGCCGCTGAACATCGACGCTCAGCTGGGTCTTGCAACGGCGGCTGCGCGCGGTGGCGACCGGGCGCTGGCGCTTCAACATTATCGGCAAGTGCTCGCACTCGATCCACGCAATGGCCTGGCGGTGATGGGCATGGTCGCGCTCAATGAGGGCGGGCAATCGACGCCGTTGGAGATCGAGATGAAAACACTGATCGGGCGCAATCCTGATGCCGCCCCGCTTCACTTTGCGCTGGGAAATATCTACGCCAATGAGCAACGCTGGACCGAGGCGCAGCAAGCATACTTCGAAGCGTTTCGCATCGACTCAGCCAACCCTGACTATTTGTTTAACTTAGCGGTCAGTCTGGATCAGTTACGCCAAACCCGTCTTGCTCTCGACTACTACCGCAAAGCCGAGGCGATGGTGGTGGCAAAAGGTGGCGGGCAATTCGACCGCACGATTATCGCCAGGCGAATCAGGGAACTCAGTGGCGACACCGGACGCAGCAATTGAGCGGAGCCGTTTTTTCGGGCGCGTGATGGATCGGACGGGGTCAATCTCCCAGACATTTTCAGCACGATCAAAGCGATTGTATGGCGAACTTTCGGTTCAGAATGGAAGCCCGGTTGATACAATAAAACACCCAAGTTGATGCAGCACGCAAATGGATGACAGATCAGGCTCCAAAAACATGAACGAAATGACCTTGCCGGTTGCGCAGCTCCCGCTTGGGCAGACTCTGCTCGGGCGCGGTGTGATTTCGCAAGATCAGCTCAATATCGCGCTGACGGAGCAGCGAAAATTCAAAACGCCGCTGGGCAAAATTCTGGTGCGGCTCGGCTTCGTTACGGAAGCAACGATTCGCGACACGCTGTCGGAAAGTCTTGGTCAGGTTGCCATCGATTTATCGAATACGATTATCGATCATGCGGCGCTGTCAATGGTGCCCAAAGACGTCGCGCGCCGCTATCAGGTGTTGCCCGTTGACTACGACCCGCAGACGCGAAAGCTGTTGCTTGCCGTCGCTGACCCGTCCAACGTGGTGGCGCTCGACCAGATTCGGGCGCTAATCAAGGACGACGTTCGCGTTGAGCAAGTGCTGGCGCGAGAGTCCGATATTTCCATCGGCATCGAGCAGCACTACGGATTTGAGTTGTCCATCGACGGCATCCTGAACGAAATCGAGACCGGGGAAATTGACTATCAAAGTATCACCACCGATTTTGAAGAGTACAGTCAGCCGGTCGTGCGTCTGGTCGATGCGTTATTGAGCGATGGCGTCAAGCGCGGCGCGTCCGATATTCACTTCGAACCGGAACAGGGCTTCCTGCGCATCCGTTATCGCATCGACGGTGTGTTGCGGCAGATTCGCTCGCTGCACAAAAATTACTGGTCGGCGATGGTGGTGCGTTTGAAGGTGATCAGCGGCATGAATATCGCCGAGTCGAGGGCGCCGCAAGATGGCCGCATATCATTGACGCTATCAGGACGCGCGATCGATTTTCGCGTCTCGGCGCAACCCACAACCCATGGCGAAAACGTGGTGCTGCGTATTCTTGATCGGCAAAAAGGTATCGTCGCGCTAGAAGATTTAGGCCTCCAGGAAAACGAGCTGAAGATGCTGCGCTTGATGATCGCGCGGCCCGAAGGCATCATTCTGGTCACCGGGCCTACCGGCTCCGGCAAAACCACCACGCTGTACTCAATCTTGAACCACGTCAATACCGAGGGCGTCAACATCATGACGCTCGAAGACCCGGTTGAATACCCGATGGCGATGATTCGGCAAACGTCGGTGAATGAAACCGCCAAACTCGATTTTGCAACCGGCATCCGCTCGATGATGCGTCAGGATCCGGACGTAATACTCGTCGGCGAAATACGTGATCAGGAAACGGCGGAAATGGCATTCCGCGCCGCAATGACGGGCCACCAGGTGTATTCAACTTTGCACACCAACTCGGCCATCGGCGCGATTCCGCGCTTGCAAGACTTGGGCGTATTACCGGACATCATGGCGGGAAATATTATCGGCGTGGTCGCGCAGCGCCTGATGCGCAGGCTTTGTCTGCATTGCCGGACGCCGTATCACCCTGAGGATCCGATGACGAGGCGGGTGCTTGGTGTCGATGCCGGCTGGCGCGGTGAAATATTTCGCGCGACCGGTTGTGACATCTGCGACAACACCGGTTACAAAGGCCGTGTTGCGATCATGGAATTATTTAAAATGGACGGCGACATGGATGAATTGATTGCGCGCCGGGCGACCGGGCGCGAAATTCGCGAAGCTGCGCGCAAGACCGGATTTCGCACCTTGGCCGAAGACGCCATTTCGCGCGTGATCGGCGGGCAAACCAGCCTCGATGAAATTTCCCGTGTCGTTGATTTGACGGATCGCGTAGGCTAGATAAATGGCATCATTTTCATATCGCGCTATTGACGACGTCGGGCAGATGATGTCGGGCAGCATTGACGCGACCAATTCGGTGGATCTCGAGCTGCGGTTGCGACGCATGGGACTCGACTTGATCACGTTCGAGTCGATCAAGAAATCCGCGATGATGCGTTCAAGCAAGGTCTCGCGCAAAGAACTGATCACCTTCTGCTTTCACATGGATCAGTTGATGCGTGCCCGTGTACCGATCATCGACGCGCTATCCGATCTGCGCGACACCGTCGACAATAACGGCTTCAGGCAGATTATCGCCAGCCTCCTTGAGGACATCGAGGGCGGCTTGAAGCTATCGGACGCGATGGCCAGCCACCCGCAGGCGTTTGATCAGGTGTTCGTTGCGCTGATTCGCACCGGCGAACAAGCGGGACAGTTACCCGAAGTGCTATCGAAGCTTTCTGAAAATCTGAAGTGGCAGGATGAGCTCTCTGCCCAGGTGCAAAAAGCAATGATGTATCCGATCTTTGCAGGCACCGTGATCTTTGGTGTGGTGTTCATGTTGATGGTTTTTCTGGTGCCGCAGCTTGGCGCCACGATGAAAGCGCTCACGCCGAATCCACCCGCATCGACGATGGCGCTGATCGCGGTGTCGGCGGTGATGAGCAAATATTGGTATTTGTTTATCGGCGTTCCCGTCGCCGCCGTGATCGCATTGGTCGCCATCGTCAAAAGCAATGATGAGGCCAAGTATCACATCGACGGACTGATGCTGAAATTGCCCATCATGGGGCCGATGGTGAACAAGATTATTCTTGCCAGATTCTCAACCTACTTTGCGCTGATGTACCAGTCGGGGCTCGCGGTGCTCGACTGTATTCATGTTTCCGAAAAAATCGTCGGTAACCGCGTGATCGAAGAAGGCCTCGTGCGTATCGGTCGCGAAATCAATGAAGGCACCGGCATCACGCAGGCCTTCCAGAATGTCCGGCTGTTTCCGCCATTGGTATTACGCATGCTGAAAGTGGGAGAAACCACCGGCGCACTCGACACGGCTTTGTTGAACGTTAGCTATTTTTACAATCGCGAAGTCAAAGAAACCATGAGTAAGCTCCAGGAAATGATCCAGCCGCTGCTGACCGTCCTGTTGGGTGGCGTGTTGATCGGCATATTGGTCACGATTTTCCTGCCGATGTATGACGTTATTAGCAAGATCAAGTTCTAGCAGGCGCCGTGACCAAACAATTTCTATACCTGACGAACGATAAGCTGGTTGCCCTCATCTGGAAGAGCGGCGCGATTGTCGAGCGCGATGTGTTTGGCGCCAGCGAGCTTGAACACCCTGCGTTTATCAACTATGTCGACAAGCACCGGGACATCTCGACGCACGTCGTCACCGACTTGATTGAGGAAGATTTTCGCCTCGAAACAGTACCGCACCTTCGTGGCAATGACCAAGCCACGGTGATGGCACGCAAATTATCCCAGCTTTACCGGGCGAGTCCGTTTCGGCACGGCATCATTCAGGGGCGTGAAGCTGAGGGTCGGCGCGATGACAAAGTGCTCTATCACGCCGTCACCAACCCAGAATTGCTAAAGCCGTTATTGGCGGTGCTTGAGCGCGCAGGCGTGCCGTTGGAAGGCATTTATTCGTCTGCAGTTCTGTCTGGACAACTGCTCGGCGCACTTAACGCTTTTTTCAAGCACACGCTGCTCGTGTTGATCGTGCCGGATTTTGGTTTGCGCCAGACCTACTTTCAAAATAAGCAAATCAAATTCAGTCGCCTCACGCCCATCATCTTCGACGTCGGCCAGCCGGTAGGCGAATTGATCGCGGCCGAGACCAGCAGGACTTGGCAGTATCTGGACAGCCTGCGTTTTTTTGCCAGCGGCGAAACGCTGGAGGTATCGATTCTGGTTCACGCGCGTGACCGGGAAATGGTGTCAGAGGCAATTCGCACGTACCCGATGATTCAGTATCGCTTTCTCGATATTGATGAAGTCGCCGCGAAGTTAAAGCTTAAGCCCGCGCCGGTCTCCTCCCACGCCGAGGAGCTGCTGGTTCACCTGTACGCACAGGGGCGCATCGAAAATCATTTCGCGACACCGGAGCAACGGCGTTTCGGCGTGTTCAAGCGTGCACGTTTTGGCTTGTTCGCACTGACAGCGGGCATCCTCGCTGCGGCCACGGTGGGCGCGAGTTACAACCTGTATGAAGCAAGCCAAATTTCCAGTGAAATAGATCAACGCACGGAGCTGGCGAAGCCGCTTCAGGCCGACTATCGAACGGTCGTCAACGAAATCAGCAAGCAGACGGCAGCCTCAGAAACGGTACGCGATGCCAGCGGCTTTTTTAATCAATATATGCGTCCAGCACCAGCATCGCCGGGCGATTTTGTACGTGCGTTTTCAAACATATTCGTCGCGTTCCCCAACATTCAACTCAAACAACTGGTGTGGGCACCCGTCAATGAAGTGAGCGCGACCCCGGTCTATGCCGCGTCTGCCGCGCAGGGGGCGGCTGTGCTGCAATCCGTCAGTAAAGCTGGCGTTGCCATCGGTGGCGGGGCGCCGGCGGGGTCGCCGAATGCGCCGTTATCCGACACAGATCCACCGATGGTCGACGGCAAATTTCAGGTTCTCATCGTCGATGCCGCGATTAGCCCGTTCGACGGTAACTATCGCAAGGCGCACGCCGACATCAATATTTTCATCGCGCGGATAAACGAAATGCCGGGCATCACCGCCGCAATGATTGTTGAACCTCTGGACGTGCATACCAACACCACCATCACCGCGACCGACGTCGCGCTGAACAGCATGCGGCCCGACGCGCACTTCGTTCTCAAATTGGTGCGCAGCGTGAAGATGCCTCGATAATGTTATTTTCGCGAGCCGGATTTAGCGCCTTAAAGTTTGCCTGCCTGGTACTGCTGGCGGGATTGGCTGTGGGCGTATTCCTCGTTGGTGGCAGCTACTGGTACTGGCAAGCCGAGAAGATGAACGACCAACAAAGCTTGCGTTCTTCGCAAGACCTGCGCGGTCGGCTCGACGTGGCCAAACGCGACCGCGATGATTTGCTCGGCTCCGAAGACACGTACAAAACGCTCGCCGCGCGGGGCATGTTTTTATCCGAGCAGCGGTTTGATCTCATCGAGGCGCTTGCCGCATTGAAAGCGCGTCATCAACTTGTTTCACTTACTTATGAAGTTGCGCCGCAGCGCCCGCTAAAACTGAGCGCGGGCATCCCATACTCGGGGGTCAATATCGTTGCAAGCCGGATTAGACTAAAAATGCGCGCGTCACACGACGCTGACTTGTTTGCATTCCTCGATGAATTCCCGCGTCTTCAGCGTGGATTTTTTCCGCTTGACCGTTGCGCAATCAAACGTACCGCTGAGACGCAAGCCGCGTTCGTTGCGTCCAGTGTTCCACTGGCGGATGACGCGGGCACAGCAACCCCTCGCGCCGGCATTTCATCGACGCCACGCGCAACCCCCATCGCCAGCGCAACGGCGGCACTTGAAGCAGAGTGTTCGCTGGAGTGGGTTACCCTGCAAACCAAAGGCGGCAACGCCGCGACACCGCCCGGCGCTTCATTCGTGCAAAGCGCGAGGCCGCTTTGACGCATACGCGATTCAGCCTGTATTTATGCCTCATCGCCATTGCGCTTTGTGTGCCCATGATTAGCGCAGGTCAAATGCCGTCACCGGTTACGTTGCCCGCGTCGCCAGCTAAACAAACTGCGGCAGCGTTACCGCCAACATCGCCCGATGCCACCACACGTCTCGATGGCCGATTGTTTTTCTCTCCCCAGCAACGCCAGCGTATCGATGAAGCACGCAAACGCGGCGTGGCTCCGGGAGCAGATACGCAGATGGAGGACGGTCAGCCAATAGAGAATCAGCCGCCGGTGCTAAACGGCTTCGTTAAACGCAGCGATGGCAATACCGCAGTGTGGGTGGATGGCGTCTCACGCTGGAATGCAAACAGCAGCAGCGCTAATAATTTATCGCCCAGCGATGTCGGTGGTCCGGCGAATTATCTGAAATCGACGAGCGGGGAAATTGCGGCTCCGGCGGTGAAGCACCGAGCGCGAATTATGAAACCGGTGAAACCGCGCGTTAAAAAAATTACGAAACGTCGGAAGTTACGGTAGCGAGCGCGTGGTGAAAATAGACGCGAACATCGGTACGAGTAGATTTAGCAAGAGCGGTGGTTTTGTTTTATTGCTGATTGTCTTGACCCTGTTGGCAATAGGTGCTGCTGTATTGCTAACGGGCATTGGAACGGGTCTTGAGCGCAGCTCCGCGCAAAGCGCGACCATAGCGCAGCGGCTTCTAACAAGTCGCGACGCGCTAGTTGGGTATGCAATAGGCGCATTCGACGGCGGCGCACGGCCGGGGCAGTTGCCACGTCCTGATACGCTTCAGAACGGTAACTATAATGGCTCGGAAGACGCCTCTTGCCTCGACGGTACACAAGCTAACGGAGGACCGCCATTTCTGACGGTGGCCGCAGCAAAAACCGCAAATTTGCGCTGTATCGGTCGATTGCCGTGGAAAACGTTGGGCTTGCAATTGGAAAGCGTTGATGAGTTCGATGCACTTGGGCTCGTGCCGTGGTACGCAGTTAGCGCAAATCTGGCTGACCCTAATTTTTGTCTCCAGTATTTAAATTCAGGCACAGTCGCACAACCACCGGTTGGCTTTCTTTGCCCGAGCGCGATTGCGCCTCCTTTTCCGTGGCTCAAAGTCTGCGATGAATCGGGTCGACTGCTGAGCGACCGCGTTGCCTTCGTTGTCATTTACCCCGGTGCGCCGATTGCCACGCAAGGACGCACGCAGTCCAGAGCTGGTACACCGCGTCCGCAGCCAGCAGATTTTCTGGACGCAATTCCGGTGCCGTCTGGCTGGAGCGCTCTACCGGTCAATCAACGCTGCACCACCTACGACAACGCCGCGTTAAGCAATGAATTCGTCACCGCTTCCACAACTGCCAACTTCAATGACCGACTTGTTTACGTGACGATTGATGAGCTAATGGGCGAGGTAGAAAAACGCGTCGCCGTTGAGTTGCGAGAAGCGGTGCGTAACTTTCGACAAACCCGGCTTGCGTATCCGTGGCTAGTGCCGTTGACCGACCCAACATCGCCCGCAAGTAATCTGGCTCTTTGGAATACCCTCGCCGGATTTGTGCCGTTTCACACCACGGATCCGAGCAATACTTTTCTTAGCGAGCTCGGTTGGACTATTCCGGTCGGTGCGTCGGCGTTTCCGGCTTCTTCCTCTCCTACCTTTCCCTGCTTTGCCACTTTTACTTGCCGACTTCGGACGACTGGGCCGACTACGATTCCTAATACCGTGACAGCGGCAAATGTGAACGCGCTCGTTGATTACGACCTTGCAACCCCCGCTGCGACGTGTAGCTGGACGAGCAACGGCAACCGGGAAGCCAAGTGTGGATACACATTTGCGACGGGTGCAGCGGCGCAGACTTATCGGATCGAGCGGTTGGATCCCGGCCCAGTCTGGACAAATTTGGGAAACTCTCCGGGCACGCAGACGCGCACCGTGACGGTGAATTTCTTTGACGTAATTGGCGCTCCGGGCGCGTCGACTGCGGCAACGGCCACAAAAGTCTTGCAGCGCTCAGTCGTTTCGTCCTCAACCACTTCCACCACTGGAATGCTAAGCATTACAGATACTTTCGTGGACTCTGGTGGGACAATTCTGGCATCCGTCAAGGTAGGCTACGGTGAGACAGGAGGAAGTGGCACCACCATGGTTCGCGCCATCCGCGCATATCCGATCATGCCTAACTGGTATTTCACTGAGAAATGGAACCAGTACAGTTTCGCCGCGCTTTCGCCAGACGTTTCGCCGGCGGCTGGCGCGGTAAACTGTAGTGCGAATTGTTTTGAAGCTGGCCCTCGAAAATCATTGGATGCGATCATCGCCACGACCGGTGCGCCGCTGACAGGACAAACCAGAAATCAACCCACACCACCTCCCAGCGCATTTCTTGAGGACGTGAATGCAACTGGTCTCACAACTGGTCCAACCTATGGAAAATTCAATGCCGTCGGTACCCCAAAGACCCTCATCTATAACGATGCCCTCGCCACCTTGCCGCCGTAACAGCACACGCGGATTCTCGCTGGTAGAAATTGCAGTGGTGCTCGTCATCATCGCAATCCTCACGGCCATTGTTGCCGTGCCGCTTGCAACCCAGGTGGAGCAGAGACGCATTGAGGAAACGCAAAGACTGCTTGATACGGCGCGAGACGCGCTGTATGGATTTGCGGCGGCGAATGGCAGGCTGCCGTGCCCCGCGATAAATGGAACCACCGGACAAGAGAAATTTTGCACCGCCGGAACGGGAGCTTGTGGTGCGCTCCTAACGGTCGCCCCAACTCACGGTCGATGCGCCAGTTTCATCGGCGTTCTACCGGCTGTAACTCTTGGCATTTCGCCGGTCGACGCGACTGGGTACGCGCAGGACGCATGGGCGGATGGATCGACGCTTCGTCGTATCGGGTACGGCGTCAGCGACTATCAAAAACCGCTTGCTACTGATTACGTCCTGACTTCGCCGGATGGCATCAAGACCGCAACCATGGGGTCAACAGCGGGCGCCAATCATTTGTACATATGCAGTACAGGGCTGACTGCTGCTTCACCGTCTACCGCGTGCGGCGCATCGGTGGCCACGCTTGCTGACAAGGCACCCGCCGTGCTTTTTTCGTTGGGCAAGAACAACGCCGCCGTTTCGTTCGATGAAATCAGCAACCAGAATAATGACAAGGTATTTTCGAGCGGTATCCGTACCGAAACGTACGATGACATCGTGACGTGGCTCTCGTTAAACACGCTGTTTGACCGCATGGTGAAAGCGGGCAAGTTGCCTTGAAATTCGTATATTTAGCGTGGCTAGACTCTAGCACGGGCGCGGATTTTGGCGTGAAATACTTCAGAGACGCTTATAAATAGGCGTTCTAAATAGTCTTATGCGGGCTAAGCCTCCCCAAACTTGAACCGCCTGCATCTGTGCATTTTCATTTTGGCTTTAACACCCCAGTTTTAAGCCCCTCATAAACCCCGCCAAGCATCTCCGGTATCTCCATCTCAAAAGCTGCATCAAACGGATACTGCGGCATGCGTTCGCGGGTCGCTGCGAATAGCCGCTTGCCTTGCTCGGCATCTTTGCTGCGCTTATCGGCGCGCCGTTTGTCTTGTTGCGACAACCACGTTTTATGCAGCGCCATCCAGCGCGGATCGGGGCAAATAATCCGCGTCGGTTTGCGATCAAGTCCGCACACGATCTGGTTAACCGGGCGGCCTTTCAGCAGCCAATCCTGTTCGATCATGCCGCTGACCGGTACCAGTTCTCCCTTCGGCAATTTGTCGATCACTGATGGCGCCGCGAGCAGCTCGACTTCAAAGGTCTTGCGATTACGCGCTTGAAAAGGCCGCTCGCTGTTCACCGTGTAGGTAGCGTCCATGGATCGCAGTAGTCCCAACAGCGTGCGATCGAGTTGCCGGCCACCGCTCGAAGTGAACGAGACAACTTCGCCCCCAAACGCCAAATCGCAGTCCGCAGTCGCGTCAAAGCCCATGAATATTCGAGCGCCTGCTTCCATCTCATATGCCATCATCGCATTGGTTCCGACGACCAGAAGTTGCGTGCCCAACATCCCGGCAATATCTGCCTCGCGAAATATTTCGGCGGCGCGAGTGTCAACCATTGGCAGCCTGAGCGTTGCGTAGAGACTCGCTGTTTCTGCGATGGCCTTGGTGACTTCTTCCATATCGAGCTTGAAGTCGATGCGGTCAGACTGGAACTGGCGGTGTCGCTCCACCAGCGCCGGTGTTTCGGCCCCTAGCGATCGCCCATTACCCTCGCGCCCCCAAGTTTCGTACAGGTAGCGGACGCCGTTGGTCGATTTCCACACGAGGCGGTAGGCGTTGTTGGCGGCGACGCGACGCAAATCGAGCCACTGCCCGTAGCGGTCAGCCAGATTCGCGCGAATCCTGTCCTGCTCTGGTGTAAATAATTGAAATTGCATCGATTGTCTTTCAAACACTTAGTTTTTGTATATTGAAAGACAAATCAATACAAGTCAATAACTTAATCGGATAAACGTTCGCAAATGTTTCTCAACTCCTGAGTCAAACACCAGCACCGGCGCGCCTTCCAGAGCACTTCTTCGCCGAACACCGCATAAATAGGCGTTCTATGCCGATTTATGCTTGCAAGACCTCGCGCAACTCAAACCGCACCTCACCCACCACATTCGCCACCAACGCCAGCGCAAAGCCTGCCTGCTCGGCCTGCTTGAACGCCTGATACAGCCCGATCCCCAGCCCGCCACCACGCGAATTCGCGATCGGTGCGCGGAATAAACTTTCCAGCGCAGCAACTGGGATAGCGCTGCCCGTGTCGCTGATGACCAGCGTCGCCACTTCGTCTATAAGCATATCTATCGACACACGAATATCCGGCTCGCGCTGCCGCTTCTTGCGGATATTTTCGAGGCAATTTTCCAGCACCGTGTCGAATAGCTGGATGGGAATTTCTTTGGCCGTGTTGCCACGCGCCGTAAACGTCGTGCCGTCCTCGCTATGACGCGCCAACACATCTCTCCACCAATCATCGGCGGACATCATCACGCCATTGCCAGTGAGCGCGGGGTTTTGCAATTTGTCGAGCGTGGTTTGCAGGCGTTTGGTGAGTTGTGGCAACTGCCGATCCAGCATGGTTTCGTACGGCGTGATGGCGCGACGTTCGCCTGGCGGTGCGTCGCCATTCTGACGCGTGATGCTCTTTGATGTGAGCGCAAATAGCGACTGCAAGAGATTTTTGATGTCGTGCGTGAGCTTGGCGCCGGTCTCATGCACGGCTTGCATGTAGGCGTTCTGCTTGATCATCTGTTCGCGCCGCTTGCCTTCATAAAATTCACCGACGACCTGCGCGAGCAGCCGCAGATGCAGCAGCAGCGCGGGTGACAGGCGGCTCTCGGTATGAAAAGTCACGCCCAGCGCGTGATAGCGAAACTGCGCGGAGTGGCTGGTTGCCACGCCAAATTTTCCATCGCCATCAGGTGCCGTCCATTCGCAGCCGAGTATCCACGGCATCGTTGCGACCTCGTCCATCGCGGTTTGCAGAAATCTGGCCGAGGTCATATCGGCCTCTGAAAGCGCCGCGATACGGCGCATCCATAATTCAAACGGCATGCCGACGCTCATCAGGTAGCGCGAGAAATAGGTACGCAAACCGCCGAAGCCCGCGCGTGGCCCCCAGAGTGCGGCGAGCAACAACAATGCGGCCGAAAACGACAGCACCGTTAATAGCACCGCGCGATAATATGAATTGTCGGTGACGCGCATCGCCGCGATGCTGCCCAGCACCAGCACCACGACCAGTTGAAAAATAAACAGGCTGTAGAAAAAATCAAAAACTTGCGTCGCTGTTTCGTCCTCAGCGCGATACGGCAGAAACGCCATCGTCAGCAACACCATCGGCAGGAAAATGGTCACCAGTGTAGACAAGCCTTCCGGCAGCGATTTGATATCAAGCAGTAACACCGGCACCGCCCACAGCAGCAAAATGGTGAAGAGGTAAAAAACCGCCACCAGATAAAATCGGCCCCGGCTCGCCGCCTGCAAGGTAAATACTTTGCCGCCCATGATGCCGATCAGGATCGCCACCCAGGTCATCATGATCCAGCCGGACAGGCTGTAGATGACGACGCCGGTAATCGCGAAAAAAACCAGCGTCGCAAATAAATTGAGTTCGCGCTCGGTGCTAATGAACGGTTGCCAAAGCAGAAATAATCCGAAATGCACCGTGAGCCAGGTGCGCTGAAAATAGCCGCCAGGCTCGGCAACCAGACCCGCGTGCAGCGATAGCAGCATCGCAAGAATCACCCAGCGTCGCCAGCGCATCAGCGAGGTGGTGAGCATTGTGGTGTTTGGTTGGGAGACGCTGTTCATCGGTTTGGGTTGTTAGTTTAGTGCTGCATGATTGATGCGACTTATTTTCATGATCACCGGTCAAGCTCCTTCCCCCCGGCTACGGGGGGAGAGCGAAGCGAGGGGGCAACGGGGATGGGGGCGATGCTAGAGTCAATGTGCCAATTGCAACGACACCCCCATCCCGTCCCGGCGCAGCTACCGAACATTGCGGCTTTCTGGATTAAGTCGAAAGCAGATTGCAACACTACACTAGCTAAGTTCGCCAGAGCACGATATCAGCGGCAAGCGTAGCCTGAATCGAACCGTCACGCCATTGCTTGACATGCTGCAGGCGACTTGAGCGTCGATATTCCGGACAGGTGTAGGTTTCCTGTGCAGATGCGGTGCTCGCAAACCCAACAGCCAAGCATCGGTAATTAATTATTTCGTTATGAATCAACTGGCTCGGTCTTTGGCATGCCGATTGCTCATAGGGTGTCAGGCTGATACCAAGCTACCTTCCGGAGACCCGCAATGAAAACCAAAATGCAGCAATTGAACATGAACGACTTCACCGTGTTGTTTCTCGCATTCGGGCTGCTGGTAGGTCTGGTCATCAAATAATCGTTTCAAAAAACCGTATCAACATATCAAACGCACACTCAACCGTTTTCAAAATCGGAGAATAAAATGAAAAGCATGAAAAGCCAGCAATCGGGCTTTACCCTGGTCGAGATCGCCATCGTATTGGTGATTATTGGCCTGCTGCTCGGGGGTATTTTAAAGGGGCAGGAATTGATCAATAGTGCCAAGGTGAAAAATCTGGCGCAGGATTTCAAAACCGTACCGCTTTATATCTATGGCTATCAGGATCGTTTCAAAGCTTTGCCCGGTGACGACTCAGCGGCATTCGGAGCCGGCGGCACGGGTCATCTTCCGTCAACCACCATACCCGCGCCTGCTGCCAGCGATAACGGCGGCGGCGATGGTGTCATTGGGGGACTTTGGGATGCGACAACCGGCGAGTCATACATGTTTTGGCGTCATGTCCGCGCGGCCAATTTTGCGGCGGGCTCGACCGACAATACAGACACCGTCAACTATCCACCGAAAAATGTCGACGGTGGGCGCATTGGCATAACCAGCAATACGCTCACGAACGGCCCTGTTGTTAATATGTCGGGAACCTATGCCTTTTGTTCCGCCAACTTGCTGGGTAAGTATGCCAAGCAACTTGACAGGACACTTGATGACGGCAATACCGCTACCGGTTCCGTGCGAGTGATCGCGAATGCGACTGCAACCGCTCAAGCGACCCCAATCGCAACCGGCAGCGTCGATGATGCAACGACCTATACCGTCTGTATGACGTTCTAGTCAGGCTCGTGAATGCTTCCCAAAAAGCCCGCTTCGGCGGGCTTTTTATTGCGCATCTGCGGTAGTGCGCCATGCCGATAATCTACAAACTATAGCACTGGCGCGGCTATCAGAGCATTTATGGCCTGGAATCCGCGCCAGCGCTATACTTTCACACTCACCCCTGCAACAGCCGCATCTCCGCCCGCGCCAGCGCCTCCGGCGTCCCCGCTAGCACCAGCACATCCCCCGATTGCAGTTGCATGTCCGGCTGCAGCTTGGTTTCGCGCACGCCTTTGCGCCGCAGCGCGCTCACCTGAATGCCGATTTCCTCCAGGCGAAGTGTTTGAAAAGTTTTGCCGACTGCCGCCGCGCCGTCATCAATCAGGATCGATTGCATGCGCGTTTGCTGTCCATCGAATTCGTTGCCGACTTCATCGGTGACGCCGGGAAAAAAACCGCGCATCAACTGGTAGCGCTCGCCGCGCACCTGGCGCAGGCGCGCGAGCACTTTGTTCAATGGTAGCCCCAGCAGCAGCATCGTTTGGGTCGCAAGCATCAGCGAGCCTTCGACCACCTCGGCAACAATTTCTGCCGCACCGGCACCTTTTAATTTCTCAACGTCGGTGTCATCGAACGTACGCACGATCACCGGCACATCGGGCCGCAATGAGCGCACATGCGAGAGTATTTTCATCGCCGCGTGGGTATCTGCAAAGCTCACCACCACCGCAGCGGCACGCGACAGTCCGGCCGCCGTCAGCACTTCTTTTTTTGTCGAGTCGCCAAACATGACTGAATCGCCGCCGGCCGCAGCTTGCTTGACGCGATAAGGATCGGTGTCGAGCGCGGTGAGGGCGATTTTCTCGTGCTCCAAAAATCGCGCGAGATTTTGGCCCGAGCGCCCATAGCCGCAAATGATCACGTGACCGCGCTTGGCCATGGACTGGATGGCGAGTTGCTGCAACTGCACGGCGCGCATTTCCCATTCACTTGCGACCAGATACATGACCATCTTTTCGCTCTTGGCCAGAATGAAAGGCGAGAGCAGCATCGAGATCAGCATCGCGGCCAGCACCACTTGCAGTGTCGGGTCTGGCACGGCATTGATTTGTCCGGCGAGTGACAGCAGCACAAAGCCGAATTCGCCAGCGGGCGCCAGCGCCAATCCACAGCGCAGCGCGACGCCTTTATCGTTCTTGAACAGCAAGGCCAAGGCGATCACGATCACAAATTTTAATGTCAACAGCGCGGCGAGAACGATCAACACCAGCAGCCAGTGATCCAGCACGGCGTTCAAATTGAGCAGCATGCCGATGGTGACAAAAAATAATCCGAGCAACACGTCGCGGAACGGTTTGATGTCGTCCTCAACTTGATAGCGATATTCGGTTTCAGAAATCAACATGCCGGCGAGAAACGCACCCAGCGCCAGCGAGAGACCCGCGAACTCGGTAACCCACGCCAGTCCCAAGGTCACCAGCAGTACCGCAAGCACGAAAAGTTCGGGCGATTTTTGACGTGCAATGAGACCGAACAATGCGCGCGTCACACGTTGGCCGACGGTGAGGATCAGCAGCAGCACAAGCGCCGCCTTGGCCAGTGCCCAGCCCACCTCAATCGCCAGCGCGCCGCCGGAAAGTGCCAACGCCGGCACCAACACCAGCAACGGCACCACGGCTAAATCCTGAAACAGCAACACGCCGACAATCTGTTTGCCGTGCGGGGAATGGAGCTGCGCCTGATCGGACAGCACCTTGATGCTGATCGCGGTGGACGACATCGCCAGAATGCCGCCGAGAATGAGGCCGACCTGCCAGCTTTGTCCGGCGAGTAGCGCGATCAAAATGACCACCGCAATCGTCACCGTCACTTGCAATCCACCGAATCCGACGACGGTGCGTCGCATCGCCATTAATTTTGGCAGGGAAAATTCCAGACCAATCGAGAACATCAAAAACACCACACCAAACTCAGCCAGATAACGCGTCTGTGGCGTGTCCGGCACAAAGCCCAGCGCGTGCGGGCCGATCAGCGCGCCGACCACCAAATAGCCGAGGACGGCAGGCATATTGACGCGCCGAAATACCACCACCGTCACCACGGCAGTGGCCAGCAGGATCAATACGATTGGCAGGGTGGAGTGCGTGGTCACTTGGTTTGGCTGTTCGTTAAAATCTATTATTTCGCCGCGTAAAGCGCGACCGTCGCCAACTACTTCCCCCTTTGAAAAGGGGGATCGAGGGGGATTGTCGATGGCCACTGTCTCGCAATAACAACCGGAAATCCCCGGCGCGCCCTTTTCAATGCGGGCCGCAAAA
>JAYVXF010000275.1:0-3807 GCA_043793345.1 Betaproteobacteria bacterium
TGCGCCAGACGTGATGATTTGCGCGCGCGTCGGTTGTCCATTGCTGATTGGTGTGGGTGACGCCGACAAACACGAAAATTTTATCGCCTCCGATGTCTCTGCCATTCTCCCCGTCACCCGCCGCGTGATGTATCTCGAAGAAGGCGATGTCGCCGAGCTCAGCCGCAAAGGCATCAGCGTGGTGGACCGCGCGGGCAATATTGTTAAGCGCGACATTCACACCTCTGATTTGTCAGCCGATGAAACCGAGTTGGGTCCATACAGTCATTTCATGCAAAAAGAAATCCACGAGCAGCCGCGTGCGATTTCCGACACGCTCGAAGCGCTGCTTGCGGTCGGCGTAAAAAGCGCCTTATTTGGTGAAGGCGCCAAAGAAGTTTTCAAGGAAACCGAAGCCGTCCTCATTCTCGCTTCCGGTACCAGCTCTTACGCCAGCATGGTCGGCAAACAGTGGATCGAAACCATCGCGCGCATTCCCTGCAACGTCGAGTTGGGCCACGAATACCGCTACCGCGATTCGATCCCGAATCCGAAGCAACTCATCGTCACCATTTCCCAATCCGGCGAAACGCTGGACACGATGGAGGCCTTAAAGCGCGCCAAAGAACTCGGCCACACCAACACGCTCTCGATATGCAACGTCCGCGAGAGTGCCATTCCACGCGCCTCCAAACTGGTGTTTTACACGCGCGCCGGCAAGGAAATTGGCGTCGCCTCCACCAAAGCCTTCACCACGCAGTTGATCGCGCTGTTCACCCTCGCGCTCACGCTCGCAAAGGCGCATGGACGGCTCAGCGCAAAGCAGGAAGCCGATTACCTCGAACAGTTACGCTACGTACCCGGCAGCGTGCAACACGCGCTCAATCTCGAGCCACAGATTCAGGCGTGGGCGCAAATGTTTGCCGAAAAACATCACGCCCTGTTTCTCGGCCGCGGCCTGCACTACCCCATCGCCCTCGAAGGCGCATTGAAGCTCAAAGAAATTTCCTACATTCACGCCGAAGCCTATCCCGCCGGCGAATTGAAACACGGCCCGCTCGCACTCGTGGACGCGGAAATGCCGGTGGTCGTGATTGCACCCAACGATGCGATTCTGGAAAAAGTGAAATCGAACATGCAGGAAGTGCGCGCACGCGGAGGTGAGCTGTTCGTTTTCACCGATCTCGATAGCAACTTCACCGAAAGCGAGGGCGTACACGTCATCCGCGCACCCCGCCACGCCGGCCAACTCTCGCCGATCGTGCACGCCATTCCTGTGCAGTTGCTGGCGTATCATGCGGCGCTGATGAAGGGTACGGATGTGGACAAGCCGCGGAATCTTGCGAAGTCGGTGACGGTAGAGTAGTAAGCGCTAGGAGTGGCGAGTGTTTCCAGGCACCGCGCATGCCTATAGAACGTATAACAGTAGAGGCAGAACTGGAGCCGCAATTGCGGCTATACCGTCGGCTCTGGTTGTCTCGCATCGATTTGCAAGAAGCCAAGGCAACTGTCGAAGAAATATTAAGATCAAACTTGCCCCTCCCCCGCCGCAAAGAGCCAAGCCCGTTGCTTACTGCTCTTACAACAGCGTTGGTAGTCTCATACGCGAGACCATTCGTTAACTCCCGGGGCCACTCCGCAGTTGCAGAACGTACGGTTCCGGGATCGTTGCTTCGTGTGCTTACTTCTTCGGAGCGCGAGTTTCACGACGCGCTCATTGACGTGAGGAACCGCGAAGTTGCTCACTCCGATGCCGATCTTCTTGAAATGTCAATTGAGCTGTTACCCGGAGGAGACGGAGGCATCTGTCGAGTTGCGCGCCACCCCTTCCGTCGAGTTGAACTTCGTGTGCTACATCGCATAATCGACAAGCTCGAAACCGAAATTGAGTATCGGTGCGCGGAACTCCGGAAGGTATTGCCCCTGAATGTATGGCTATAGCTGAAAGCTCGGTCATGAGCCCATTGAATACAACAGCGACGCTAAATCAATCGACCTCGTTCAACCGGCGGATTCGGCCTAATCTTTCATTCGGATGTGCGATTCGACCGCTCGCTCATTTCCAGCTTAACGCATCATGAAGCAACTCCACAAACTCTTCGCGGCTGTAGCTGCACTGACCATCAGCCTTACCGCCGCCGCTGAATCCAGCGCAATCACCGACGCAGCATCTGCCATCCTCGCTGCGAAGCGTTACACGAAAGCGAGTTGCAATGCCGTTACGCCGTGTGCCTACAAAGCGCAGCGTGAAGGTAAGCAATGGCGTGTCGCGGTCAAATTGACGAAACGAAATTCTCCGCACGCCGCAGCGTATCCGTACGCAGGCGGCGATATGTTCCTGTACTTTGATTTGCGCGGACACCTGATCCGGCGCCTGGGCGGAGAGTGAACGCCTAAGCGCTTTTTGAGTAAACACTAGTATTGGCGAGGCGTTCAGGCTATTTGGGCTTGGAAGTCCGCGCCAATGCTAGTGGCTTGTCATTTTTCGCGGGTTTGCAGCTTTCGTTATCGAAGGAAGTAGCCGGGCTTATCGACACGCGGCAATTTTTTTAACGCGGCCTCCGCCCGCGACGCACTCGCGCGATCCGGAAATTCTTTTATCGCAACAACGCGCTTAGGTGGATTGGCGCGGGTATAGCGCGCGCCGATACCGAACACGTGTTCCGCAAAGCGCCGCTCAAGATCGGTAGTGATGCCTGCGTAGTAAGTGCCGTTCTCGCACTCGAGCAGATATAGAACCCAACGCGAGACGGGCGTCTGTGCAGCGCTGGAAAATTTTCTCGATTTCACGGTGCATATTGTCACCGAATTCGTTTCCGTCAAGTGCGTAAATGCGCGCTACAATTTCCCCGCATGAATTCATCCCTTCCCGCACCTGCCAAATCCGCCACCGTCTCGCTGCGCGAAATTACCAGGGACAGCGTGCGCGATTTCTGTCGCATGGAAGTCGGGCCTGGGCAGGATGGATTGGTTGCACCGAATGCGGTTTCCATCGCGCAAGCATATTTCCACAAAGAGGCATGGTTTCGCGGAATCTACGCCGACGAAACGCCGGTGGGTTTTGCGATGCTGGAAGACTGGTCGCAGGCCGAACGAATTGCGACCGAGCTTTACCAGGGCGAGCCATACATTGCGCTGTGGCGATTCATGATCGATGCGCGGTATCAGATGTACGGCTTCGGCGCGCAGGCCATGCGGCTGCTGATCGATCACGCAACGACACGTCCGGGGGCAACGAACATGTTGCTGTCGTTCGTGCCCAAGGAAAACAATCCTGAAATTTTTTATAAGCGCCTCGGCTTCGCCCGCACCGGCGAGGACGATGATGGCGAGCTCATCATGAAGTTGCCATTGGCTCGCAAGCCAACACTTTTGCCATGACCATGGACGACACTGAACACAACTACAGCCGCCGCTTCACACTCGATAATCTCGACATCCGCGGACAAGTGGTGCGCCTCACCGATGTCTGGCGCGACATGCACGACAAGCGTCACTACCCCGCCAACATTCGTCAATTCTTAGGCGAGCTCGCCTGCGTGTCGGTGCTGATCGGCGCAGGCTTGAAGCGTCCCGGCCGTGAGGCCTTGCAGATTCAACGCAAGCGCCAGCCTGGCGACGCTGGTGCGGAAACATTTACGGAGCCCTTGGCCGTGCTCGATTGCACCGAGGCGCTGGCGTTGCGCGGCATGTGCGCGTCTGCCAATGCGGCGAATTTGTCGAGCAGCGCCGCCACATTTTCAGAGTGGGTCGAAGACTGCACGCTCGCGATGACGCTTACCTACACCGGCACCACGCAAATTTACCAAAGCATCGTGCCGGTATCGG
>JAYVXF010000276.1:0-12129 GCA_043793345.1 Betaproteobacteria bacterium
CCTCAATTTCGGCTCTGAGCCTGTGGTTGCAAGACCTCAAGCTTAATCCGCATCGCTTGAGGTGTGGCAGGTCAATACATGATGTCTAGCGCGGGCGCGGCTTACAAGCCAAAACCAGTCCGTGAGCCTCGTCAACTGGCGTTCTATGCCGGTTTTCTATGGCACAAAATGTTAAATAATTTGTGCCCTGAAATCGATAAAGCCGCCATGAAAGGATCTCGCTACACAGTGCCCCAACCGCTCAAATCATCATGGAGTACCACATGCAATCAGGTCACACGAGCCTCAATGATCAGACGCCGGATAGGGCATGTTGGCGGGTGTTATCCGTCATGAAGGGTACAGTAAAATGAAGCCTCCGGCGCACCACGCGTCACCAACTCGCATGGCGTTCCACTTAAAACACGGGTCAGCTGTTCAGGGAAGCGGAGCCACTTTTGAATATTGCACAGCCGATCCAAGTTGCGCAGTGTGATTTCGCAGCTGATGCAATTTGAGATGTGACCCAGATAGACTGAGTTCGTAGCTTCAAACGCCATCCTGAACAGACCAAGTGAACACACGAATTAATCTTTGCAGGCTATTGATGAAGCTTCTCGCGATATTGTTGGCTTGGACATTTCTTGCGCCTTTTCTTGCGAAGGCATTGGTGGTCGAAAAATTGCTGGATCATGCAGACGTGATTCTGGTTCTGGCGGGTTCCTCCGCTTACGTCGAAAGGACACACAAAGCCGCACTTATTTACCAACAAGGCGTTGCGCAAAAAATTGTTCTCACTGATGACGGCGGGCAGGCTGGCTGGTCGCAAAAAGAACAAAGGAATCCCTCGTTTGTCGAACTCGCCAAGAGAGAGCTGGTGGCGCGCGGTGTACCTGATGACGCGATTAAAATTTTAGAGCCGAAAGTCGCAGGAACAATGGATGAGGCTAAGGTAGTATATAAATTTGCCTTGGACAAGCACTGGAAATCTCTGTTGATTGTCACTTCACCATATCATTCGCGGCGTGCGCTCCATACCTTTGAAAGCGTATTCGCTACGAACGGCCTTGAAGCGAATTTGGGCATTGTCGTTGCCGAACAAACTCCACAAGCCTTTTTCTGGTGGCTGGCATGGAATGGTTGGCGGGACGTGGCGGGAGAATATGTGAAAAGCTTTTTTTATTTTTGGGAAATGAAGTGAAGGCACGTACCGACGGGGTGCGTAAACAAATATTGCGAAAGCGACGCCTTTCACAAGTGCACTTGAGCACGCTGGCAGGATAGACGTGCTCACCGTTTTCGTTCTGACGAGTATTTTTCTCGTCTATATTTTTATCGGCTATCCGCTCCTGATTGGATTTTTAGGCGGGCGGTCAGAATTGAAAAGAAAAAATGGTGATGGTCATTTAAGTGTGACCGCGATTATCGTTGCATGTAATGAAGCCGAGGTAATCGGCAGAAAACTGCAGAACTTACTGAATTTAAATTACCCCGTTTCGAATTTGAGTATTGTCGTAGTAGACGACGCAAGTACTGACGACACCTATGCGCTCGCGACATCGGTTAACGATCTTCGCATATCGGTCATTCGCGCGCCCATGCGTTGCGGAAAAGCGGCAGGAATCAATGCGGCAATGCTTAACGTCAAATCAGATTTGGTGTTGATGCTGGATGCGCGTCAGGAAATCGATGCGAATGCGCTGCTAAATCTGGCGTCCTGGTTTGAGGGAGAGTCTTCAGTAGGCGCTGTTAGCGGCGAGCTCTTATTCAAGGACGCTGGTCAGAACGATTTTTCCCGGGGAATGGACAGCTACTGGCGGTACGAAAAATTCATACGAAAATCAGAAGCGCAATATGGCAGCGTTCCGGGGGTCACCGGCGCCATCTATTTGTTGCGAACAAAAGCATTTGCGCCGATACCGGATGACACCATACTGGATGACGTACTGATTCCAATGCGTTGCATTGCCGCTGGCTATACTGTCGGTTTTGACGACCGCGCTATCGCCTGGGATATTCCGTCAAATGATCCCGCGAGAGAAAAGCGGCGAAAAATACGGACGATTAAAGGCAATTATCAGTTGCTGTTTCGATATCCGTTGTGGATGTTACCGGGCGGCCATCCGATTTGGTGGCAATATCTTAGTCATAAAATACTTCGACTCGCAGCGCCATTCTTGGCCTTTGGAGGATTGTTTGCCTGTATTGAATTAAGTCGTGAGGGTAACGCATTTGCTGCTGCGTACTCGGTGGCGTTCATGGTATCGATTTTGCTGTATCCGCTGAGTTTGATTTTCCCCGCCATGCTAAACCATAAGCTGGTACGACTGGTTGTATCGTTTGTTACGTTAAACTGGTTTAATTTACTGGGATTTTTTAATTATTTTTTTGCCGCGAAATCGCAATCATGGAAAAAATAAAATTGAATGGTGATTTACTTGCAGGCATCGACTCGCGTGGTGAATCGAGCGGACGCGAACGCTGACACTGTTTTTATTAACTGGCGATCTATCATGCATACGATCAACTCGCAGCCAAAGTTTGCGGAACTAGACCCACAGAGAGCGTTAGAGGTTAAATTTTTGGCAAAAAACATCCGCGCAAAGTCCGGTAGTTTGTTGTCTACACGGAATAATGGCATTTCTGCGGCGGAAGTCAGATTACTCTTCGCATTTATTCGGCCATTTAACGACGCGAAGGGCTCGGGTCGCATGGCCGACGTGAACGTTGTGGTTACCTCTCACTTACACATACACATCGATTCACATATGCCGCCGTTTTGCTCAATCGCGATCCATTTCCGGAAACAACGCGTCGAACTTGGGCGCTTTACCCGCGCAACGAGAACCGCTCGGAGGGATTTGTGAGCGCGCGAACCGCCTTGGACGAGCAAAACAATGCAACGCTTTTCTGCCGCGAGAAGACTGCACTTAGAGCAGCGCAACGCCTTGGTTCCAGCGCTCGAGTAGAGTCGCTGGCAGTGTTGATCGTGCCGTGACAGATCCTAGTGCGTCCAGCAACCCGCCCGACTCGTTAACGTCAGGTCTATTACGTACGGGTTCGCCCGGAAGGAGACCGGTGTCGATTCCGTTTTTCGAGTATCTTGAGCTACGTAAGGTGCCATGGAGCCCGGCATATATCGGCTTCCTATGCTTTGTTGTTGCCGCTATAACCTATGTAGCAGATATCGGCTTGGCAGCGATGGTGGTTGCCCTTTTCGGGCTCCTCACTAGCTCCCGTCGGACTCGTTGGCCGTTGCCCGTCTGGGCATTCCTGATTTTTTGGATCTGGGCAGCGTTTGCAACTTTGCTAAGCGGTTACTCCGGCGACCTGGAAGCATTGTTGGATCTGGGGAAGGTGTTTCTCGTGTTCTTGGTTGCGGTGAATGTTTTATGGGATCGGCTGGCACTAAGGCTATTCATTCTGATATACATCGGTTGCTACGCGTTCTTTCCAGTTCGCGGAACCCTGTTTAATTACTTTATCTACGATAGCGCTGACTTCGGGCGCCCTAGTTGGATCAAGATATTTGGCAACCCTAACGATTTGGCGGGGCTTACAATTCTCGCGCTCGCGTTGGCCGCGGGTTTTCTGCATAGAGAGACGCCGCGCACGCTACGCGCTGCCGCTCTACTATTGTGTTTAGCGTTTTCCTTCATTGTGCTGTTAACGCAATCGCGCGGTGCATTCATTGGTATGGGTGTTTTTCTTCTTCTTTCAGTGTCGACCACCGGTCGGAATCGGATACGGGCTATTCTGACCATTGTCGTTCTCGGTACAGCAGTCATTGCCGCCGCACCATCGGCAGTTTGGGAACGCATTTCTGGGCTCCAAGACGCCACAAGCAGCGAATCCATCGCCGAGATGGATAGTTCTGCCGTAGAGCGCTGGGAAATAGCGCAAACGGCGTTCCGCATCATTGCGGATCATCCGTTTGTTGGCGTCGGTCGCGGGCGGGCGCAAACGGTCCACGGTATTTACAATCCGAAGATTGGCCCCAAAAGCATACATGATACGTACTTAGAGGTACTCGTCGAAACTGGTGCGCCTGGCCTGATTCTTTTTCTCTGGCATCTCATCCTACAGCTAGTCCGCGCGCGCCGCACGCGCGGCAAGGCTGCCGCTTTATGCGACTCTGCAGATTGGCGTCGCTTGCAACTGCTTGAGTTCGGCTTGTGGGGCTACTTGGTGGCTGGTATCTGGGGCTCCTACGGATTTCTCTCCATGTTGTATATATATCTTGCAATCCTCTTCGCTCAGACCGAGGCGCTTGGCACTCTCGCGACAGAGACGTCGACCGGCCCGGATCTGTCGAACCAGGTGGGAGCTAAAGCGTAGACTCCACGGGTCTAGCGGCGCGCAACATGGAACCCACTCCGCTAAGCCAAGCCTCGAAGATTACCTCCGACTGCCCCGAAGTATCGATGAATCGCGGCACAAGCAATAAATTATCCGAGGGCGAGTGAAGGCCGGGCGCGCAGGTGACTGCGCTGCGAATGCCTAAACGCCGCAGCCAAGGAAGGCACTCGCTGAACACCACGCCGCTGGGATAGCAAAAATGCTCGGCGGTACGTCCCGTGAGCGACTCAAGCCGTTGTCGGTTTTCCACGATCTCGACTTCAAACAAGGCCGCGTCTCGCGGGACACGATGCCGGTGCGTATGCAATTGAACGTCTATCCCTGCAGTCGCCACGGTCGCAATTTCCTCGCTCGTCATGAGATGTAATATCCGTCGGCGGAGGATAGGCTGCATATCGACGCCGAGTGCATCCGCAAGCGACTGCGTGAGAATCCAACGATCATATCCTGACAAAGCGCTTTCGTTGGCGAAGTTAAGTAGTTGGACAAGGATTTGGCGTCGCAATAGTGAAAGCTCGATTGTGGCCGCGCGGCGGATGCCTGCGGCGGGCCACTCAAATGAGTGCAGCCGATTCCCTGCCTTCCAAAGCAAGTAGTTCAGGATGGGAGGCGTCACCGGCCATTGTTTTTCCGCATAGTAAGTTGTCACGTATACGGTCGCAGGAAAGCCAAAATCCGCAAGCATCGGCGCAACCACTTGCGCGAAATCGCTGAGGCCGTCATCAAAAGTCAGCACGACACTGCGTCTTGGGAGAGTGCCATTCGTGCAGCGTGTGAGAGCTTCATCCAGCGGCAGCACCACGTATCCCTTGTCACGCAGGATCTCGAATCGGCGACGTAAAAAAGCGGGCGTCACAAAAAGTTCCGGATCCCATTCGTGCTCGTCATGCAACGACACACCGTGGTAGCAGAGGATGAGTAAACGCTTCTGGCGCCATGCCGATGCTGCGATCAATTTGAGTCCGCCCACTGCCCGAAGACTAAAGAGCCCCAAACGGCGAACATGCCTCGCTATTTTGAGCAGCATTTCACGCACTGCGAAGCGCCGATCTTGTGTTTTGATGGCGACCTGAGAGGGTTTCGTAGAGTGACGAAAGTTTTTCAATCACGAATTCCTGACCAAATTTTGCTTTTACTGCCTCACGCCCCGCATTTCCAAGGCGCGCGCGCAATGATGAATCCGCCTCAAGCGTTCGCAGGGCATCCGCAAGCGGTGCTGGATCATCAACAGGTACGAGTAACCCAGTAACGCCGTTGGTGACGGCGTCAATAACGCCTCCAACCGGCGTTGCGACAACCGCTCTGGCTGCTGCCATCGCCTCGATGATGGCGTTCGGAAATCCCTCGCTCAACGAGCAAAGTACGCTAACGTCAAGGAACTGGTGCAAATTTCGATCAGAGACCAACTCGCCAGTGAAATGCACACGAAATTCGAGCTTTAGTTTTTGTGTGAGTGTTTCTAGCTCCGCTCTCGATGGTCCATCTCCAACGATCACAAGATGAAACCGCTCGTCGAGTTTTGCCATTGCGGCAATTAGCAATACGTGATTTTTCACAGGCGATAGGCGAGCCACGATTCCAACGGCGAATGCTCCATCAGGGAGGCCCCACGCTCGGCGTTGCTCGAAACGCTCAAATGCATCGACCGTGTCGAACGCGCTCGCCGCAAGAAAATTGGGAATTTCCACGATTTTCTCCAGATGCACGCGCTCGTCGCGAGCAAGGAGTCCGGCTACGCCGCTACTGTTGGCCAGCACACGATGCGCCAACAAGGAGCTCATACGATTGATGCGCACAAGCTCGGGCCGCGGTGCGTCATACCACCAGCGACGACTGGCAATAATCGAGCATTGCGTAAAAATGCGAACCCAGGGAACGACGAAAATATTGCAGTAAATGTCATGTGAGTGCACGACATCCACATTGCGGCTTCGGAGCATTTTCGCGAGACGCATTCCCTGTACGGCGGTGCGTAGTGAGTAAAGATTCGGAATCGGGACATGGGTCATCGGTACACCGAGTCGTTCGTAGCGCGCACGGAGTGGTCCGTGGGTCTGCAGGTGAAATACAGACAACTCAATCCGCTCAGGATCGAACGCTTCCGCAGTGCGCACTGCATTCAGCTCGGTTCCGCCAAGGGCGAAGGAATCAAGGCAAAATGCCACCCTGATGGGACGCGGAGACACCATATCACTCGCTGACCAAGGCGTCGCAGCTTGAAATGGAATCATCAATGCAGGAACTGCTTTCTGATCGTTTGGTTTGCTCAGCGTCATATGGATTTAATAAGTCTACTGAAAATGTCGTTGCCTTTTTCATTTCCACCGTTTGCAAACCGTTATGTTTTAGTCCGCGATCCGGTCGTCCTGTCAAAGGGCAATGTTGGTCGCACCGGATCGCAAACGCGAGTTGAGCCATATCAGAGTGATCGAAGTAATTGCTCGATCTCCGCTTTGAGGGGTGATTTATCGCTTTGCTTCGCGGCCGCCTCAAGCTCTTTTTTTGCACCTGCTTTGTCCCCGGACTTGATTAATGCCTTCGCCAGATGCATGCGAATCTCAACGGCCTGTGGCGCACGCGTTGCCGCGTCAGTCAATAGCTCGATGCCCCGTTTCCCGTCATCGCCGCTAACGAGCAACCACCCGTAAGTATCCAGAACCCCCGCGTTCGTCGGCGCAAGTGCGTACGCCTTTTCGGCATAACTTAACGCGGCAGGATCCTTCAATTCACCTAGAATCCAAGCCAGGTTGTTTAGTGTTTCGAAGTGGTTTGGTTGTTTCTTGATAATATCCTTATACCGTTGCGCGGCGTCTTTGTAATCCTTGTTTTGCATGGCCGTTGATGCCAAAAAAAACCGCACCGTCGAGTCATCGGGGTTGTCCTTCAACCATTTGACTCCCACCGCGCGAGCCTCTGCCGATAGGCCAGCCGCTTCGAAAAGCTGGATTTGCTTAATAACGAGCTCCGGGCCCGGCTGGCGCTTCAGTGCTTCTGCGTACGCCTTCGCTGCCTCGGCAGGTTTTTTCTGGCTCTCAAGCACATCACCCTCCATCGCGAATCCGATCGCCTCCTTCGGCCGCGCTTGTTGAACTGCTTTGACTTCCTTCAGCGCTGCTTCAGGCTTCCCGGCGGCAATCTGCATCGCAATGATTCCACGCTGCGCTTCGAGCAGATCCGGTTTGATCGCCAGTGCTTTGCGCAACGCCTGAATAGGAGCGTCAACCTGTTTGGCGGCGTAGCTTGCGGCGGCTAAACGCAATTGCGGCAAGGGTGAATCCGGTTGTGCTTTTGCCAGCTTGTTGAAGGTCTCAATCGCTTGGCTGGTTTCGCCGGCAGCCAATTGCGCCAACCCAAGCGCATCGAGAATTCTGGGCTCGTTTTGAATCGCAGCATTGGCGGCCTGCGCCGCAGCGAGCGTGGCTGTCGCGTCCCGGCTCTGGTTAAGGAAACTGATTTGCGCCAGGCGGGAGGCAACGGATGAAGGGTTGGACTCAATGGCACGATCAAAGGTCGCGGTAATTTCCCTGCGCGGCTGTTTGGTCGAAATTTGAACTTGCGCAAGCCCGAGGAGCGCCCCCTCATTGTTCGGCTCTTTGGCCAGGATAGATTCGAATCGATTGGCCGCTGCTGCGAAATTTTTATCATCGATATCGAGGCCGGCAAGCACACGCGCTGCTGGCAGGTAATTTGCCTGTACCGACATCGCTTTTTCAAGATACACCCTCGCGGTCTTGCGGTCATTTTTGGCGAGATATACGGCACCTTTGATGCTGTAGGTAGTCGGGTGGTTTGGCAGTTTTTGTTCAAGCGTAGCAACTGCTACGAGGGCTTTGTCGTATTCTTTCCGCGTCATATACGTCGAAATCAGTGCAAGATCCGATTGGTACTGCGTCTTGTCAAGTCCGGATGTTGATTCCAAATCGGCAAGCGCGCGGTCTGTTTCGCCGCTGGCGAGACGAATCTGAGCCAACCTGGTTTTTAATGCAGAGTTATCTTTCTCGAGGGCAAGTGCTTGGTCATAGTACTTGACCGCATCCTTGAGTTTGTTATTTGCAACTGCCACCTCGCCAGCGGCCCGCAGGACGGTGGGGTCGTTCGGCGCGAGCAAAAGTGCCGGGGCAAGTGCATCTTCCGCTTTGCCCGGCTGGCCTTGTCGCAAATAGGTGGCCACCAATAAATTTCGCGCGTATAAATTATTCGGGAATTTTGCAATTACCTTGCGCAGATAATCTGCTGCGGTCGATAGCGAACCAAGCTGATATTCCGCCGCCCCTGCGAGCAACAGCGAGGGACCTTGATCCGGGATCACGTTGAGTACTTGCAAAACCGCGTCTCGCGCCTTCGCAGGCTCGTTTTGCCTGAATGCCAGCAATGCCTCCAAATATTTCCCGCGTATATCGCGGGGAAGATTTTTTTTCATTTCCGCGATGGCGTCATTGGCCAGGTCAAACTTTCCCGCCGCGATTAAAAGTGACACGAGTGCAAATCGCGCCTGACCGTTGTAGGGCATTACTTTAACGAGCGTCGTCAGGATCGCTACCGCCTCTTCAGACTTTCCTTGGGACGCCAGCAAATCAGCCTTAAGCGCAAGCGCATGAGGAAAGTCCGGATTTTTTGCCAAGATGTCGTTCGCGATCGTCGTCGCGCCTGCGATGTCGCCCGCTATGGCAATATTGCGGCCTTCGCCGACGCGCGCTCGCGGATAGCCGGGGACGCTCGCCAGCGCCGCCGAAAAAGCGTCCCGCGCCTGCTTTGCTTGCCCTAAGGCGAGATAAGCCTCGCCAACGTCGGCTCGGATTGAGGCTTGGCTTTCGGCATCGTTAACACGCACATTTTCGAATTCCGAAACTAATTTCTTAAGATCCCCTAACGCCAGCATAACTTTCGAAAGCTCGGGATAAACGGCATCTGCAGGATATTTTGATTCCAACGCTTGCCGTAGTTGAATTTGTGCGGCCGCGTAGTCGCCTGCTCCAATCGACGTTTTCCCCAAAAGATAGCGAATTTCACCGCTGTCTTTCTGCTTTAGCGCATTCTTCAGCTGTATTGAGGCCGCGGGATAATCTTTCTTCGCGAGGTATACCTTCGCAGAGGCAACGAGCGCATCTGGTTTTTCGTCACTGCATGCGCTCAGCAGAGCCGCACTAACCAAGAGTACCGCCGCGTTCTTGAAGAGCCTGCGAAGCCTGTTGAAATTCATACTCAATCCCATATAAAAATATCTGACATCACCCGTCGTTGATCAGCGCAGGCCAAAGCGATCAAGAAGTTCGTAGAGTGTGGGGCGACTGATGCCCAGCATGTCGGCAGCCTTGCTCAGATTACCGTCCGCTCGCCCCAGCACGCGTACCACGGCCTGCTTTTCTGCCACGTCGCGTACTTGTCTAAGGTTCAGTGTCGGGCTTTCATGCTCGACATCCAAGCCAAGATCAGCACTGCGAATCACACTGCCCTCGGCCATGATTACAGCACGTTTGATGCAATTCTCGAGCTCACGCACATTGCCTGTCCATGGATGTGCTTCGATCGCATTGATTGCGTCAGGTAATAATGTCAAAGAGCCGCGACGCTGCTCTTCAGCAAACCGCCGCACAAACGCATGCGCGAGCAACCCTGGATCACCTGGCCTTTTTCGCAGCGGAGGGATTTCAAGCACGATCTCTGCAAGCCGAAAATATAAATCCTCCCGAAAACTTCCCTGCCCGATCATTTCTTTTAGATTTCGGTGGGTCGCACAGACGATGCGAACATCGACAGGAATTTCTTCGCGCCCGCCTACCCGTTCTATCACCCGCTCCTGTAGAAAACGCAATAGCTTGCCTTGCAGCGCTAGCGGAAGGTCGCCGATTTCGTCGAGGAAAAGTGTGCCCTTGTTCGCCGTCTCGATCTTTCCCAATGTTTGCTTTGTGGCACCGGTGAAGGCACCTTTCTCGTAGCCGAAAAGTTCACTTTCAAGCAGCGTCTCGGGGATCGCCGCGCAGTTAATTGCCACGCACCGCTCCTTGCGGCGCGGAGAAAGATCGTGTAATGCGCGCGCGACCAGTTCTTTGCCCGTGCCAGACTCGCCCAGCAACAAAATGGTTGCTGTTGTCGGCGCAACTTTTTCAGCGGTATGGCAAACACGCAGCATCTCTGCATCGCGGGTAATGATGCCGGCAAAACCGGCGGGCTTTGCAGAAGATTGCAGGCGTCGATTTTCCTCTTGAAGCTCGTAAAGACAAAACGCGCGCTCAATGGTGAGCGACAGCAATTCCGGCTCGAAAGGTTTTGCGTAAAAATCGTAGGCACCCAGGCGGATCGCCTTCAGCGCATTCGAGTGATCGTCCTGCCCGGTAAGCACAATCACTTTGGTGTGTGGTGCCAACGCAAGAATGTTCTGAAGCAGCGTGAAGCCTTCGGTGGCGTCGTCCGGATGTGGTGGCAAACCCAGATCCATCGTGATTACAGCCGGTTCATGGCGACGAACTTGTGCGATGGCGCTTTCAGGATCGCTCGCAACCAATGTTTCGTTTCGATCAAACGCCCACCGCATTTGTTTTTGCAGCGCGGGATCGTCCTCAACGATAAGCAAGGGCTTTCGCTTTGCGTCGTTCATGCTTTTTCTTGAGGCTCTTCGATATTCAGGGCGGCACCCGCGAGGAGCAGCAGTACGCGGACACAAGTGCCCGAGTTCAATTCGCTCTCCACCACAATTCGACCGCCAATTCCGCTGATGTACTGAAAGCTTTCATTCATGCCGATGCCCATCCCTTGCGGTTTCGTTGTTTGGAATGGCCGAAACAAACGTTCCTGCACGAACTCCTTTGTCATGCCAATGCCCCGGTCGACTATTTCTACAACTGCATATTTATCGTCAGCGTATGCACGCATCATTATCCGACTACCGGTCTCACCCGTTGCTTCGATGGCATTCTGAACGACGTGGCCAATCACACGCTCCAGATGCTCATCATGTGCGAGCGCAAGTAGAACTGGGCCTGATTTTACGTCAATTGAGGTTGAGGATTCCCGCTTTGCCGCGACAACCCTACTAACGATTTCGCGAACGTCAATGGGGCGCGGGTTGGCTGTTGGCGCTGCACCGGTTCTGAGCTGAAGCATCAATAGGTTCATGCGCGTAACGACGTGCTTGATCGTCTCGAGCATGTCCGCTTGAAATTCCGGCTTGTCACGATGCCGGGTAGCGTTGTTCAGCAGCAAGACGAGTTGGGCAATGAGGTTTTTCAAGTCATGCACGACAAATGCAGACATGCGATTGAAGGCGTCGAATTTCTCCGCCTCCATCAAAGCCTCATTTGCACGAAACTGCGCGAGATAGCTCGCGGCTTGTCGGCTCGCCGTCTTCAGTAGGTCCCTAATCTCCCAGTTGATATCGACGGGTGTTCGGGGGCTGGTCAGTATGACGAATCCAAGCAGGTCTGTCCCATGCGGCAGTGGAATCACCAGCCAGGCATCTTTAAGCGTTAATAGCCACTCAGGCAGGATCAGTGCCGGATAACGGTTGGGGGCGCTGACAAATTCATCAATCCGAATGACCCATCCTGTGCGGACAAGAAATGTGGAAAGCGAGCTCGAAACCGGCTCGAGCACGCCTGTTGCAGGCAGATTTAAACTGGCTCCTTGGCAAAAAGCACCGCCGCGCTCCAGCCAGACAGCACCGCCGTGACTTTCCACCAGATCAGCGAGGGCACGCACGACTTTTTCATGCAGGTTTTCGCCAGTCTCCGATGTTCCCAATACTTGGGTAAATTTCAACCATTCTTTTCTATAATCGTACCGGTAGGAAAACAG
>JAYVXF010000277.1:0-12102 GCA_043793345.1 Betaproteobacteria bacterium
AGAACGTTGGAGTTCGTGCGAAACGTAGCCATGCATGCTGCCGATGATGCGTGAAGCTTCGCGAAATGCGGATTCGAATGCAGCCTCCTGGCCAGGGCGAACATCGAGCGTGGCGACTTCAAGAATCATGGGTGTCACTCCATAGTGAAAAAAAGCCAAACACCAGCATCGGCGCGGCTCGCAGGTACAAAATGCCTTGAAGTCCGCACCAATGCTTGAGTTCGGCTATATTTTTCTGGCCAGTTCGCTCGCCAGGCCAATGTAGTTCGCAGGAGTAAGCGCCAGCAACCGTTTCTTGTCTGCATCGGGAATCGACAATTGCGTAATGAACCCGTGCAGCGAATCCCGCTCAATTCCGCCCTTGCCGCGCGTGAGTTCTTTGAGTTGTTCATACGCATCGTCGATGCCGAATTTTCGCATCACCGTTTGGATCGGCTCAGCCAGCACATCCCAGCTCGCATCAAGATGGGCGGCAATCTTTGTCGGGTTCACCTCGAGCTTGTCCAAACCGCGCGACAGGGAATCATAAGCCAGCAGGCAATAGCCAAAGCCGACGCCCATGTTGCGTAACACCGTCGAGTCGGTGAGATCGCGCTGCCAGCGCGAAATCGGCAGCTTTTCGGCCATGTGGCGCAGCAACGCGTTGGCCAAACCAAGATTGCCTTCCGAGTTTTCGAAATCGATTGGGTTGACTTTGTGCGGCATGGTGGAAGAGCCAATCTCTCCCTTCTTGGTGATTTGCCTGAAATAGCCGAGCGAAATGTAGCCCCAGATGTCGCGATTCAAATCGATGAGAATGGTGTTGGCGCGCGCGAGTGCGTCGAACAATTCGGCCATGTAATCGTGCGGCTCAATCTGCGTCGTATAGGGATTGAATGTGAGCCCGAGGGCTTCGACGAACTGTTTGCTGAACGCCGGCCAATCGAATTCGGGATACGCCGACAGATGCGCGTTGTAGTTGCCGACGGCACCGTTGATTTTGCCCATGATGGCGACATCCGCCACCGACTTTCGCGCGCGCTGCAAACGATGCGCAACATTGGCCATCTCTTTGCCGAGCGTGGTCGGCGACGCTGCCTGGCCGTGGGTGTGCGCGAGCATGGCCACGCCAGCATGCGTGTGGGCGAGTGATTGCAATGCGCTTTCAATGCGCGTGAGTGCGGGCAGCATCACCGCCGCCAATGCGGATTTGAGCATCAAGGCGTGCGAGAGATTGTTGATGTCTTCCGAGGTGCAGGCGAAGTGGATGAAGGCTTGCGATTTCATCACTTCTGCATTGTCATGGAATCGTTCGCGCAGCCAATATTCAACCGCTTTCACGTCGTGATTGGTGGTGGCCTCAATCGCTTTCACGCGGCCCGCATCGTCGGTCGAAAATTTGACGGCGGCGTCGCGCAACGCGTCGATGCTCAACGCGCTGAACGGCGGGCACTCGGCGATCTGCGGCTCACGGGACAGCGCGATCAGCCACTCAATCTCAACGTGTACGCGGTATTTGATCAGCGCGAATTCACTGAAATAGTCACGCAGACTCGCCACCTTGGCCTCGTAACGGCCATCGAGCGGGCTTAATGCGGTGAGAGCGGTGAGAGCGGTGAGTGCGGCCATGTCGAAACTCTAGAATTATTCTTGCCGATTTTAACACCCGCACATTTCATTCCGCGGTGCAATCGCGTCTTCAAGGGTCGAGCAAAAAATGTCGCGATGCTATAATTCGCGTCTAGTCACAGGCCGAGAAACAAAATGAAGTTGTATGGATCCCGCACCAGCCCGTACGTTCGCAAAGTCAGCATCGTGATGATTGAGAAGCGCATCGAATGTGAATTTGTGGAAGACAACGTCTGGGGCGCCGATACCAAAGTGACTTTGTATAATCCGCTGACCAAGGTGCCGGTGCTGGTGCTCGACGATGGCATGGCGCTTTATGATTCGCGCGTCATCGTCGAATATCTTGATGGTGTCACGCCGGTGTCAAGGCTGATTCCCGATGGCGGTCGTGAACGCGCGCTGGTGAAACGCTGGGAGGCGCTGGGCGATGGCATCACCGACGCTGGCATCACCGTGTTTCTTGAACGCAAACGCGAGCAGGGCGCGCAGAGCAAAGACTGGATCACGCGTCAACTTGGCAAGGTGGACTTCGCCATTGCCGCTGCCGCACGTGAAATGGGCGACCGTGAATACTGTTACGGGCTTTCGTTGACGCTCGCCGACATTTCTTTGGCTTGCGGGTTGCTGTGGCTGGAATTTCGCATGCCCGAAATCCAATGGCGCGCGAATCACCCTAATCTGAAAAAGTGGGTTGAGCATCTGGAAACGATGGCCTCGTTTGCGGACACTAAACCGTCTGCATAGACGCAACGCGGTTCTGCTGTCGTTAGCGCGAGATCACGCCACCACCCAGACAAATGTCGCCGTCGTAGAGCACGGCCGATTGCCCCGGCGTAACCGCCCATTGCGCTTGACTGAAACGTAGCGCGAAGGTCGCGTCGTCGACGGCATCGAGGGAACAGCTTGAATCGGCCTGGCGGTAGCGCGTTTTGGCGCCGTATGACTGTTGCAGGGGTTTTTCACCGCTGACCCATGACGCGTCTTGCGCCCGAAGCGTAAGTTTTAACAGCGCCGAATGGTCGTGGCCTTGCACCACCACGAGTTCATTGCTGGCCATCCGCTTGTCTGCCACGAACCACGGCTCGCCAGAGCCGCTTCTGGCGCCGCCAATGCCCAAGCCCTGACGCTGACCCAGCGTGTAGTACATCAAGCCGTCGTGGCGTCCCATGTGCCGTCCTTCCGGCGTCACCATGTCACCGGGCTCACGCGGCAAATAGCGTTCCAGAAATTGCCGGAACGGCCGCTCGCCGATGAAACAGATTCCGGTCGAGTCTTTTTTGGCGTGATTCGGCAATCCCGCCGCCAGCGCCATTTTTCGCACCTCGGTTTTGCGCAAATGGCCGATCGGGAAGACCGACCTGGAAAGTTGCTGTTGATTGAGCCGGTGCAAAAAATAGCTCTGGTCTTTGCCTGCATCCGCGCCTTTCAACAACTCGAATCGCCCATCGATTTCGCGCACCCGCGCATAGTGGCCGGTCGCGATCTGCGCCGCGCCCAGTTTTAACGCGTGGTCGAGGAACGCCTTGAATTTGATTTCCGCGTTGCACAGCACGTCCGGGTTTGGCGTGCGACCGGCCGCGTATTCGCGCAGGAATTCGGCAAACACCCGGTCTTTATATTCAGCGGCAAAGTTGACGGCCTCGAAATCGATGCCGATCACGTCTGCGGCGGCGGCGGCGTCGATAAAGTCCTGGCGTGTGGAACAGTATTGGTCGTCGTCATCGTCTTCCCAATTTTTCATGAAAAGTCCGACCACCTCGAAGCCTTGTTGCTTCAATAGCAGTGCCGATACGGCGGAATCCACGCCGCCGGAAAGTCCGACGACTATTTTTTTATTCATGGGATGTTTTGGTGCAGGGATGTCGATGCTGCAGATGCAGAAGCCAAAAGGCAGAAGGGCGAATCCGCAGATTCGCCCTTCATGTTACTGCGTGCCAGCCCGGGATGATTTCCGGGCCGTGAAGCCCTAAGGCTGTAAAAGAATTACTTCTTTGGTGCGTCGCTTTTCATTGCGGCGGCAGCTTTTTTTGCGGCTCTGGCTTTTTTAGCATTGGCTTTCTTGACTTTCTTTTCAGCTCTCATTTCTGCTTTGGTTTCAGCTTTGGCAGGAGCGGCCGCTACTTTGGATGCTTCAACTTTGGCAGCAGGAGCAGCTTTGACAACTTCAACGGCTTTGGCCGGTGCAGCAGGAGCAGCGGCTGGCGTAGCTGGCGCTTGAGCGGCAGCGTTCAATGCGATGGCAGCAAACAATGAAGCGATGATGGTGGAGATGGATTTCATGCGTATTCCCTTAGAGTGAGTGAGTGTCGATAATCAGTTCAGACAGATTGGTGTGGTTCATTGCCTGTCACGGCGATTAACGCGGCAAATTATAGCCGGTTGACAGGCTCTTGTGAACCAACTTTTACGCCGCGCCGCGCCGTTCGGGCATCTGCAGGGGATCGGCTTCACGCCATTGCCCGGGTATCAGGTCGCCGAGCGTCCAGCAGCCTACCGCAACGCGCACCAGGCGCAGGGTCGGCAAGCCGATTTTGGCGGTCATGCGGCGCACCTGGCGGTTTTTCCCTTCATGGATCGTGATCGACAGCCAGCAAGTCGGAATCAACTTGCGAAATCGTACCGGCGGATCGCGCGGCCAGAGGTTTGGCGGTGGCGTCATCAAGTTTACCGTCGCTGGGCGGGTCACAAAATCGCCCAGATTTACGCCCCGACGCAATGGCTGTAGATCACCCTCGGTCGGCGCACCCTCAACCTCGACCCAGTAGGTTTTCGGCATTTTGTGACGCGGGTCGCTAATCAGCACCTGTTCGCGACCGATGTCGGTGAGCAGCAGCAGTCCTTCGCTATCGGTGTCGAGTCGACCGGCGGGATAGACGTTTGGCATCGGAATATAGCTTTTCAGCGTCGGCTTGTCGCCGGACGGGCTGAATTGGCAAATGACGCCGTATGGTTTGTTAAACAGGATCAGCATGTTTACGCAGGCAACAAAAAAGCCCCTTGCAGCTTCTGCTACAAGGGGCTTTCACAGCAGCCGTAAAGCTTACGGGTTGCCGATATTTGAAGCTTGTTTACCCTTTGGACCCTGGGTAACTTCAAAACTGACTTTTTGGCCTTCTTTGAGGGTTTTAAAGCCGTTCATTTGAATCGCCGAGAAGTGCGCAAACAAATCTTCGCTGCCGTCATCGGGAGTGATAAAACCAAAACCTTTTGCATCGTTAAACCATTTAACTGTTCCAGTTGCCATTGCAGTTGCTTCCTTTTACGAAATATCGGGTTGGAGGGCCCCGGAATCGTTTTGCTATCAAGGTCCGCAACCGCCAAAGCAAATGCAGTAAACCTGAAGCCAAACTCCAGCCTGCCTTTTACCGGCTATATTGGCTCAAGTCAATACTTTGGCAAATTTTTTGTGTCTGGCAGTTGTAAGCGCGCAAAAACGCTGAAAAATGGACGGAAATGCACCTTGCTGGCGCGTATTCGCGGTAGCCGATGGCGGACGTTTATGCAGGACTTGAATGTCGGCGCCGCTGCCCCTATTATTACTTGCACATCCCCGAATCAACACAACAGCGTAATGGCAACGAAGCAGACCAAACCCAACGACCCCGGCGATACGCTACTGCAGGAGACGCCGGCCAAGACCAAACCGCCATCAATGTGGCAGGTGGTGATGTACAACGACGATTACACGCCGATGGAATTCGTGATCGAAACGTTGCAACAGGTATTTGCACATAATTATGAACATGCGACCAATATCATGCTCAAAGTGCATACCGAGGGGCGCGGCGTATGTGGCGTTTACGCGCGTGACGTGGCGACGATGAAAATGGAACAGGTTGTTGACTACGCGCGGCAACATCAGCATCCATTGCGCTGTGGAATGGAAGAACTCTGAAAAAGTGTCGGTACGGTTATCGTTTGAATGCCACTTGCGTTGTACATGCTGGTTGGTAGTAAGCTTAAGGTCGTTAAAAGGTAATTAAAAATTAGCTGGTTGCACGGTAGTTGCTCCCTGAAAGGTAAATCATGATTGCGCAAGAACTCGAAGTCAGTCTCCACATGGCCTTTGTCGAAGCCCGACAAAAGCGCCACGAGTTCATCACGGTCGAGCATTTGTTGCTCGCCTTGCTGGAAAATCCATCGGCGCAGGAAGTGCTGAAGGCCTGCGCGGCAAAAATCGACGAACTGAAAAAAGCGCTCTCCGAATTTATCGAGCAGCACACGCCCATCGTTGCGGGCGATGGTGAGGTCAATACCCAGCCCACACTTGGTTTTCAGCGCGTCATCCAGCGCTCGATTCTGCACGTGCAGTCGTCCGGTAAAAAAGAAGTCACCGGTGCGAATGTGCTGGTGGCGATTTACGGCGAAAAAGATTCGCACGCGGTTTATTTCCTTCATCAGCAAGGCGTGTCGCGGCTGGACGTGGTGAATTTCATTTCGCACGGCATTTCCAAAGTCACGCCCACCGGCGGGCAGAAAGAAGAAACTGAAGCCGAGGGCGCGGAAGGCGAGCAGGCGGGTGGCGCGCTGGAGAGCTTTACGCTGAACCTGAACCAGATGGCCATCGACGGCAAGATTGATCCCTTGATCGGGCGCGACAACGAAGTCGAGCGCGTGATCCAGATCCTTTGCCGTCGTCGTAAAAATAATCCATTGCTGGTCGGTGAAGCTGGTGTCGGTAAAACTGCGATTGCCGAAGGTTTGGCCAAGCGTGTGGTTGACGGCCAGATCCCCGACATCCTCGCCAAGGCGCAGGTGTATTCGCTCGACATGGGCTCGTTGCTTGCGGGCACAAAATATCGCGGTGATTTTGAGCAACGTTTGAAAGCAGTGCTGAAACAGTTGATGGATAACCCCAACGCCATTTTGTTCATCGACGAAATTCACACGCTGATCGGTGCCGGCTCGGCCTCGGGCGGCACGCTGGATGCGTCCAATTTGTTGAAGCCGGCGTTATCGTCGGGGCAATTGAAATGCATCGGCGCGACCACCTATACCGAATATCGCGGCGTATTCGAGAAGGATCACGCGCTCGCCCGCCGCTTCCAGAAAATCGATGTCAACGAGCCATCGATCGCAGAAACGATTGAGATTCTCAAGGGTCTGAAATCGCGCTTTGAGTCACACCACGGTGTGAAATACACCTCGACCGCACTCACCACAGCGGCCGAGCTTTCGGCCAAATACATCAATGATCGTCATCTGCCCGACAAGGCGATCGATGTGATCGACGAAGCCGGTGCCGCGCAACGCATCGCGCCAAAATCGAAGCAGAAAAAAACCATCGGCAAACCCGAGATCGAAGAGATCGTCGCCAAGATCGCGCGCATCCCGGCGCGTAACGTGTCAAGCGATGATCGAAGCGCGCTGAAAACGCTGGATCGTGATTTAAGGTCGGTCGTATTCGGTCAGGACAAGGCGATTGATGCGCTGGCCTCAGCGATCAAGATGGCGCGCTCCGGCATCGGCAATTCAGCCAAGCCGATTGGCTCCTTCCTGTTCTCAGGCCCCACCGGCGTGGGCAAGACTGAAGTCGCCAAGCAGCTCGCCTTCATTCTCGGTGTCGAGCTGATTCGTTTCGACATGTCTGAATACATGGAGCGGCATGCGGTGTCGCGCTTGATCGGCGCGCCTCCCGGCTATGTGGGTTTTGATCAGGGTGGCCTGATGACGGAAGCGATTTCCAAGCATCCGTATTCGGTGTTGTTGCTCGATGAAATCGAAAAGGCGCATCCGGATATTTTCAATGTGCTGTTGCAGGTGATGGATCACGGCACGCTGACGGACAACAACGGTCGCAAAGCCGATTTCCGCAATGTCGTGATTGTGATGACCACCAATGCCGGTGCGGCGGAGCTGTCGAAATCCGCCATCGGTTTCACCAACGACAGACGACCCGGCGACGAGCTGGCCGAGATCAAACGCATGTTCACGCCGGAATTTCGCAATCGGCTGGACGCGACCATTTCATTCGCGCCTCTGGACGAAAAAATCATCCTGCAAGTGGTCGATAAATTCCTCATGCAACTCGAAGCACAGCTCACCGAGAAAAAAGTCGATGTCACTTACACGGAGGAACTGAAGAAATATCTCGCCAAGAATGGTTTCGACCCGTTGATGGGCGCGAGACCGATGGCACGCTTGATTCAGGATACGATTCGTCGCGCACTCGCCGATGAATTGTTATTTGGCCGCTTGGCCAACGGCGGCAAGGTGACGATTGATGTCGATGCTGAAGGCAAAGTGAAGTTGGATATCAGCGAAGAAAAAGAGCCGGCGACGCAGGAGTCGTAATCGCAGTCACCCGTGTTGATTGAAACCAAGAAAGGCTACGTTTTCCCGACGTGGCCTTTTTCTTGGCTGTATGCTGGACTGCCTCGCGCGCAATTTGCGATAACTTGCGCTATCCTCCTATTCAGGCATCAAGGGTCAGCGAGAAATCGTTTAATGGTTAAGAGGAGAGTTTCATGAAAACAAAATTAGGCCATTCACTGGGTTTCGGATTTCTTGTGGCGTCTATAACACTTGGTCTTTCGTCCGGCGCGCAAACGCGGGCGCCAGTTGCGCCAGTTGCACCCGTAGCACCAATCGCACCGGTCGCGCCCGTCGCACCCGTGACACCAATCGCACCGGTATTGCCTGTCGCGCCTGCGATTACATCACCACCACCGATCCCCTTCGCCACCGCCAACCTCACACCACTCGGTGCCCGCGCGCTGGCCGCCAACTGCGCGGCCTGCCACGGCACCAACGGCAATAGTGTCGGCGGTGCGATACCGGGCTTGGCCGGCATCAACAAAGAGTATTTCGTCAACCAGCTGAAAGCCTTCAAAGAAGGCAAGCGCGAAGCGACGGTCATGCAGCAGATCGCCAAGGGATATTCAGACGCGGAAATCGCCGCCATCGCCGATTTCTTTGCGGCGCAAAAGAAATAGTCGTGCTTGTCAATTGAGGAGAACAACATGAGCATCAATCGCAGAGCATTCTTGCAAGCGTCCGGCGCGACCACCGCAGCGGTCGGCGTCTCGGCCATGTCAGGCTGCGCATCCGTTGGCGGCGCGCGCGGCCCGAAAGTAGTGATCGTCGGCGGCGGCTACGGCGGCGCGACCGCGGCCAAATACATCCGGATGTGGAGTCCAAATATCGAGGTCACACTAATTGAGCGTAACGCCGAATTTATTTCCTGCCCGATTTCCAATCTGGTGCTGGGCGGCTCGCAGACAATGAAAGATATCACCGTCAGCTACGACACGCTGCAAAAAAAATACGGCGTAAAAGTGCGGCGCGGCGAAGCGGCCGGCGTGGATGTTGAAAAGAAAGTGGTGCGGATGGCGAGCGGTGATGTGATCCCGTTTGATCGCGTGATTCTTTCGCCCGGCGTTGATTTTATGTTTGATATGGTGCCCGCGTTAAACAACGCGACAGCACAGGAAAAAATCCTCCACGCATGGAAAGCCGGCGCGCAGACCATCGCGCTGCGTAAGCAACTCGAAGCGATGAAAGACGGTGGTGTATTTGCCATCTCGATTCCCGAAGCGCCGTATCGCTGCCCGCCCGGCCCGTATGAGCGCGCGTGCCAGGTCGCCGCCTATTTCAAACAGGCGAAACCAAAATCGAAAGTGCTGATCCTTGATGCCAACATGGATGTCACCTCCAAACCCGGCCTGTTCAAAAAAGCCTGGGCGGACATGTATCCGGGCATGGTGGAATATCGCGGCAGCTCAAAATTGATGGATGTCGATGTCGCCACCAATACCGCCAAACTCGAATTCGGCGACGTGAAAGCCGATGTGCTCAACGTATTGCCGCCAATGAAAGCGGGCGCAATTGCGAATGCGTTTATCACCGCCAACAAGCGTTGGTGCGAGATCAACTGGATCACCTACGAGGCCAAGAACGCGCCTGGCGTGCATTTGTTGGGTGACGCCCTACAGATCGCCCCGGCCATGCCAAAGTCGGGCCATATGGCCAATGGCCACGGCAAGGCTTGCGCGGCGGCGGTGGTTGCGTTGCTAAACGGCGAAACGCCGAACCCCAGCCCGACATTGACCAACACCTGCTACAGCTTTGTCTCGGCAGACAAAGTCATTCACGTTGCCTCGGTCCACAAATATGACGAAGTCGCCAAGACCATGAAAGCTGTGCCGGGTTCGGGCGGCGTGTCGGCGCAGGCCAATGAGTTGGAAGGCCAATACGCGATGACGTGGGCGAAAAATATTTGGGCCGATACGCTGGGATGAGCGTGGACACGAAACAAGCCCTGCGGCTTGTTTTGTGCCTCGCGAATCCGAGCCGCCTGGCGGCGGCGAGGTGGGGGCGAAGCCAGCGTGGACACGAAACAAGCCCTGCGGCTTGTTTCATGCCTCGCGAATCCGAGCCGCATGCAGGCGGCGAGGTGGGGTGCGCGTAAACAGCAGCATAAAAAAGTGAAACCCTAGCATTGGCGGCCTTCCCGGCATTAAAAAGCCTTGAAAGTCGCACCAATGCTAGAGTTTATAAATTACGACGAATGTGGCATTACATTCTCTATGACACGGCATGTTTCCACATTAGTCCTTGATTTTTAGTGTAATATTCATACTTATTGATCTATGTGAGTAAATTTACTCAATCAAGTAAGTATGCAATTCATCCGCGCCCAATCTCAAGTTTTATCTAATCGACTGGCAGAGCCAGTCGCCCGAATTCAAATCGTCGCAGGTCCACGTCAAGTAGGCAAATCAACGCTTGTCCGTCAGACGCTCGCCTCATGGAACCCAGACGACTACACGAGTGTTGCCACTGAAACCGGCGGTAGCGACGGCATAGGAATTGAAAGTGGCGCGCGAGTATTTCGCGCAGATGCCAAACGGGATGCCGAGTGGTTAATCGATGTTTGGACTCGATCACGTGCCGTCGCAAAGCAACGCGGGCAACGCCACGTTCTCGTTGTTGACGAGATACAAAAAATTTCCCAATGGTCGGAAATCGTCAAGGGCTTGTGGGATGCAGATCGCGCAGCGGATGTGGATATGCATGTCGTGTTACTCGGGTCTGCGCCGCTTTTATTACAAAAAGGACTCGCAGAGAGCTTGGCGGGCAGATACGAAATTATTCGAATGACCCATTGGTCCCTTGCGGAAATGCAGGAGGCATTCGACTTTTCGCTTGAGGAATTTATTTATTTCGGGGGCTATCCCGGCAGCGCATCGTTGATAAAAGATGAAGACCGGTGGCGCGATTACGTCATTGCTTCGCTCATCCAGCCAAACATCGAGAAAGATATTTTACAAATGACGCGGGTCGAAAAACCCGCGCTGCTCAAGCTGCTGTTTGAACTCGGCTGCCGATACTCCGGCCAGATACTGGCGCTCACCAAACTGCGCGGCCAATTGGAAGATGCCGGCAACGTAACGACCTTGGCCGATTATTTGCACTTGCTTTCTCAAGCAGGACTGCTGACGGGGCTGCAAAAATTTGCCGTGCAACCGGTGCGACAGCGCGCCGCGCCGCCGAAACTAAATGTTTTGAATTCCGCGCTGATGACAGCGCGCTCAGGCTATACGCGCGATGAGGCCGAAGCAGACCGCGCCTTTTGGGGGCACTTGGTAGAGTCAGCAGTCGGCGCGCACTTGATCAATTCAGCGGATCAAAATCTGCAAGTCTCGTACTGGCGGCAAAGTCCTTTTGAGGTTGATTTTGTTCTGTCGAATCAGAACCGCATTCTGGCAATCGAAGTGAAAAGCGGAAAATTCGGCGGCAGTGCGCCGGGTCTGAAAAAATTTAAGGAACATTTCCCGGCTGCCAAATCGCTTGTCGTAGGCGATACAAAGGAATGCGATATTTCTATTGCAGAATTTCTCACCTACCCAGCCGCACACTGGGTATCGGTGGATGCGAACTAGTCATGCATTTGGTTCTGCGAACAGTACACGCGACCATCAAGCCGGATGCCAATGCAGGCTCGGGCGACACGCCGTCGAGTCTGCCACTCGCGTCGCTCAGAAATCACCACGCCTATGTGTTGCTGGGCGATCCTGGTATGGGGAAAACATCTGCCTTTAATGTTGAGGCAGAGGCAACGGGCGTAAAACCAATCAAAGCGCACGACTTCATTGAACTGAATCAGGAAAAATCGGCATGGGACGGCATAACAATTTTCATTGACGGTTTTGATGAAACGCGCGCGGGCGCGAAGGATGGGCGTACGCCGTTGGGCGCGATACGGGGAAAATTGGATGCGCTCGGTTACCCCCGCTTTCGTTTATCGTGCAGAGCGGCGGATTGGTTCGGTTCGAGCGACGAGGCGGCATTGCAGGCATTGATGCCTGATGGGGAGAAGATCGGCGTATTCAATCTGGATCCGCTCACGGATTCCGACGTTGAAACGATACTGTCGGAAAATCATGGGGTCACCAATCCGCGAGCGTTCATGCGCGAGGCCGAAAATCACCGGCTCAGCGATCTATTAAAGAATCCTCAGACGTTGCAGCTTCTCGCAAAGGCAGTTGGAGC
>JAYVXF010000278.1:0-3790 GCA_043793345.1 Betaproteobacteria bacterium
TGATTGCCCCGATTGCGATGGAAGACGGGCTGCGCTTCGCGATCCGCGAAGGTGGCCGTACCGTCGGCGCGGGTGTGGTGTCGAAAATCGTTAAGTAAAAAAGCTAGGCCGGAACATTAATTGGTAGAGAGGCGGCAACTCGCCGCCTTCTCTCAAAGGAAAAAGCATGGCAACTGCACCACAAGCCAAACAAAAAATCCGCATTCGTCTCAAGGCATTTGACTATCGCCTGATCGACCAATCTGCGGCTGAAATCGTCGAGACAGCGAAACGCACGGGCGCGGTCGTCAAAGGCCCGGTTCCGCTGCCGACGAAAATCGAGCGTTTCGACGTGCTGCGTTCACCGCACGTGAACAAGACTTCGCGCGATCAGTTCGAGATCCGTACCCATCTGCGTTTGATGGACATCATTGATCCGACGGACAAAACCGTTGACGCACTGATGAAGCTCGATTTGCCGGCCGGCGTGGATGTCGAAATCAAACTCTAAGTAGTTGAATATAATTGCAGAGACGGCTATAATCGCGCCTCTTTGCCAGTGGTTTAGTTTTCACTCGCAGTGAAGCAGCACCTAAAGTACCAAAAAGGTACATTTGATTTGTTGGCCAATAGTAGCCAACACCTTGCAAGTAGTTGAACTGGAAAACTGGTTCAGGCGCGGCAAGGCTAACTAAAAAAGGATGTAATGATGAGTCTTGGTCTCGTCGGCCGGAAGGTTGGCATGACTCGCATTTTTACGGATGATGGCACCGCCATTCCCGTAACCGTGCTGGACGTGTCGAACAACCGTATCACCCAAATCAAAACCCCCGACACCGATGGCTATTCGGCCGTGCAAGTAGCATACGGCACGCGTCGCGCATCGCGTGTGGCCAAGGCGCAAGCCGGCCATTATGCGAAAGCCGGTGTGGAAGCGGGCTCGGTTTTGAGCGAATTTACAGCGACACCAGAAAAACTGGCCGAGTTAAAAGTTGGCACCGTTTTGTCTGTCGAAATGTTCACGGTCGGCCAAAAGGTCGATGTGTCGGGCACCTCGATGGGCAAAGGTTTCTCTGGCGTTATTAAACGCCATCACTTCTCCTCGAACCGGGCCTCGCACGGTAACTCCAAGTCGCACAATGTGCCGGGTTCTATCGGCATGGCGCAGGATCCGGGTCGCGTATTTCCAGGTAAGCGCATGGCCGGTCAGCTCGGCAACGTAAGCCGTACTGCGCAATTGCTAGAAGTCGCCCGCATTGATACCGCTCGCCAGTTAATTCTGGTCAAAGGCGCGGTTCCGGGCCACAAGAACGGCACCATCGTGGTTCGTCCGGCAGCCAAGACGAAACTCGCCAAAGGTGGGGCCAAATAATGGAACTCAAACTGATTAACGACAAAGGCGCAGACGCAGGCACGATGCCGGCTTCCGCTGAATTGTTCGGTCGCGATTATTCTGAGGCGCTGATTCACCAAGTCGTGACGGCGTATCAGACTAATGCCCGCTCGGGTAACCGTGCGCAGAAGGGTCGCAGCGACGTTCAAAAATCGACCAAGAAACCATGGCGTCAAAAAGGTACCGGTCGCGCACGTGCCGGTATGGCGTCTTCGCCCTTGTGGCGTGGTGGCGGTCGCATTTTCCCGAACTTGCCTGACGAGAATTTTTCGCAGAAGGTCAACAAGAAAATGCACCGCGCCGGAATCGCTGCGATCCTGTCGCAACTGGTTCGCGAAAATCGTCTCTCGGTCATCGATAACATGACGCTGGAATCTCCAAAGACAAAAGCCCTCGCGCTGAAGCTAAAAGGCATGGGCTTGGAACAAGTGTTGATCATCACCGATAACCTCGATGACAACCTGTATTTGTCTTCGCGCAATCTGCCGGATGTCATGGTGCTGGAAGCCAAGCACGCTGACCCGGTTAACCTGGTGCGCTTTGCCAAAGTCATTCTGACCAAAGGTGCGGTCAAGCAATTCGAAGAGGTGCTCGCATGAGTAGCCAAGAACGCCTGTTGACGGTGGTATTGCGCCCCGTCATTTCAGAAAAAGCCACGATGGTCGCCGACAAGCGAAAGCAAGTCGTGTTTGAAGTTGTGCGCGACGCGACCAAGACCGAAGTCAAAGCGGCAGTTGAGCTTTTGTTCAAAGATCAAAAAGTCGAAGTCGCCAGCGTCAATATCGTTAATCAAAAAGGCAAAGCGAAGCGTCACGGACGTTTCGAGGGCCGTCGCAATCACGTCAAGAAAGCCTATGTGTGCTTGAAGGGTGATGCCGACATCAACTTTGCCGAAGGAGCCGCGTAATGGCACTCGTCAAAACCAAGCCGACCTCACCTGGTCGTCGCAGCATGATCAAGGTGGTGAACGCGGAATTGCACAAAGGTGCGCCGCACGCAGCCCTGCTTGAGCCGCAATACAAACACGCTGGCCGCAATCATCACGGTCACATCACCACGCGCCATCAGGGTGGTGGTCACAAGCAGCACTATCGCATCATCGATTTCAAGCGCAACGACAAGGACGGCATCGTCGCCAAAGTCGAGCGTCTTGAATACGATCCGAACCGCAGCGCCAATATTGCACTACTGTGCTATGTCGACGGTGAGCGTCGCTACATCATCGCGCCTAAAGGCATTTCCGCAGGTGCGCAGTTGGTGTCAGGTGCCGAAGCGCCGATCAAAGTCGGCAACACCCTGCCACTGCGCAACATCCCGGTCGGCTCAACGATTCATTGCATCGAAATGATGCCCGGCAAAGGCGCGCAGATTGCCCGTTCGGCAGGTACCTCGGTACAGTTGCTTGCACGAGAGGGTCTGTACGCGCAGCTACGCTTGCGCTCTGGTGAAATCCGCAAAGTACACGTCGACTGCCGCGCGACCATTGGCGAAGTCGGCAACGGTGAACACGGCTTGCGCGTCATCGGCAAGGCCGGTGCCAATCGCTGGCGTGGCTGGCGTCCGACCGTTCGCGGTATCTGTATGAACCCGGTTGATCACCCGCACGGTGGTCGTTCCAACGGCGGCGGCCATCCGGTCTCGCCTTGGGGCCAAAAAGCCAAGGGCTTCAAGACCCGCACCAATAAACGCACGCAGAGCATGATCGTTCGCGATCGTCACAAAGCGAAGTAATCGAGGCCAACTGACATGACACGTTCCGTTAAAAAAGGCCCGTTCTGCGACGGCCGTCTGTTGAAAAAAGTGGAAGCAGCCGCCGCGACCAAAGATCGTCGTCCGATCAAAACCTGGTCGCGTCGTTCCACCATCCTGCCCGATTTCGTCGGCCTGACCATCGCCATACACAACGGCAAGCAGCATGTGCCGGTGCATGTGAGCGAAAACATGGTTGGTCACAAACTGGGCGAATTCGCGCTGACGCGCACCTTCAAAGGCCACCCGGCCGACAAGAAGGCCGCAGCGCCTGCGAAGAAATAGGAGCTGAGCACATGAACGTCTCCGCTAATTTGTTTGGTGTACGCCTCTCGGCGCAAAAAGGTCGGCTCGTTGCTGATCTGATTCGCGGCAAGAAGGTCGATCACGCTTTGAATATCCTTGCCTTCTCGCCACAAAAGGGCGCGACCATCATCAAGAAGGTGCTGGAATCCGCAATCGCCAATGCTGAGCACAACAACGGTGCCGACATCGACGAATTGAAAGTTGCCACCATCATGGTTGAAAAAGGTCCTGTGCTAAAGCGCTTCACAGCACGCGCCAAAGGCCGAGGCAATCGAATTATTAAACCGACTTGCCACGTCTTTTTGACGGTTGGCGACGGCAAGCAATAAGGGGCAACGATGGGTCAAAAAATATCACCGATTG
>JAYVXF010000279.1:0-11995 GCA_043793345.1 Betaproteobacteria bacterium
CGCTTCGACGTAGTACAAGGAAATTTCGGCTTCCCGATTGACGCCACGCAATTAGCGCCCTTCCCAATGTCTGTCACGGTCACTTCCGACGAATCTGGACGTGTGTCAATAGTCCTTCGCGCCAACACAGAAGCGCCGCCGCAAATTGCGACGATACGCGCCACTGACGTTGTTAGTGGCGCATTCCGCACCGCCTCGTTCTTCATCAAGCAGCCAACTGTCGGTGGAGGCCAGTTCGTGACAATTCCGCCGGAATGGAAGATTAGCAACACATATAAGGGTGAATGCGCGGGTGGAACCGTGGATTACCTTATTTTCGGCGGGACGCCTCCATACGCCATTCGTTCGTCCGCTCCGCTAATTGCCACCGCATCGCCGGCGGTCACCGCCGTCGAAAATCCCAGCCGATTCACCGTTAACTTTGCGGCGAATCCAACCTGCGGGAGCGGATACCAGGTCATCTTTACCGTGACCGATAACACCGGACTTAGCATTCAACCAATTCTGACGAATACGTCGGGAACCGTTGATCGGCCGACACCCCCGGCCTCACCTACGATTCTGCTTTCCACTGATACGACACCGCTGCCATCTCCTCTGGCATGTGGGAGTCAGACACAATTTTTTGTCACCATCGCGAATCCCGGTACGACACCGCCAACCATCACGACGGCAATTGGTACGTCATATACCTCCCCAGGTGGAATTCCAGCTTTCAGCGCAACAGTCGGGTCCGGCACTAGCAATAACACAGTGACGATCATCCGGAGTAATGGCACGGTCGGCACTAGTTTAGCCGCCACAACTTCAGCTCCGATAATCGTAGGAGCGGGCAGCGCCCAGCCGAGGACAGTGAACGTAACAACTCCCACAAGCTGTCCCTAGCAGGATTTGTCGTAGCTCAGGCAGGCCGGAAATTGACATCAAACCCCTGATTCCTTGCGGTTTTATGGTTAGATGACTGGCCAACTCAGATTCGATTCGCGATTGCATGACAGACGGGGCGTCAATTTAGGTATGTTTTGGGGGATCATGTAAGCGAAAGGGCGACAAAAAACGCTTGCATCAAACTGAAAGTTGCGCTTTAATAAAAGCAGGTAACGCTATAATTCTTTAAGAAAAATGGCTTAAATAGACGTCTCACGAATTCCATTCCTGAAGACGAACTCAAAAGGACACCGCCGTGGCAATCAAAAATTATTTCAGCAGCACGGGTAGTTGGGCAAAACACGCCGCGATCATCGCTGTTTTGAGCGCGATGGGCGCACTACTCGGCTCATGTGGCGGTGGCGGGCCGGCGAGTACCGCGCCTGCACCTCTGACTCCGCTCGGCGTGTTGCCGTCTGCCGCAGACGTATTTGCGGACGTGCCGGTGGATTTCCGGGTCAGCGGTGGCACGGGGCCGTACACGACGGCGAGCAGCAATATCGTCGCCGTTCCTGCGCCGACCATTTCCGGATCAAACTTTACGATTTTCGCCAAGAGCGTCAACGCCGATACCACAGTGACCATCACGGTGAAAGATAGTCTGGGTGTCACGACAGCGGCGGTCTTGAGCGTCAAACCCACCACCCTCAACAACACCGTTACGCTCACCCCGGTCGCGCCAACGGGTACGGGCTGCGGCAGCGGATTATGCAGCGGCGGCGACGCACGGGTGGTCGTGACTGCGGTGGTGAATGGCATAAAGCTGACCAATCGCCCGATCAGGTTTGATGTTTTCCAGGGCGACTTCCGCTTCGTCACCCCCGGCACCAATGTGCAGGTGACGTCGCTCATAATCAACACCGATGAAAACGGCGAAGCCGTCGCGCGCATGCAGGCCATCGCCACCGCGCCTACACAGGTTGCGACCCTCACCTCAACGGACACTGTCAGCGGGTTGGTGCGTCGCACGAATTTTAATATCGTTCAAACCGTCAGCGGCGCTGGCATTCTGACGAGCCTGCCCAGTGGCAACACGACGTTCACTGGCGCCAAACCCGGCGTTGGCCTGCCAGCGCAGTGTCCGTTCGGTGGCACTGTCGATTACTACATTTATGGCGGCACCCCGCCGTATACGGTGGTGTCACCACTGCCGCTATACTTGACAGTGGATCCTTCTATAGTGACCACCAACGGCGGTCGCGTCCGGGTCACGCAAAACGGCTGTGGCACCAGTCAGCTTATCGTCACCGATGCACAGCCTCGGGTCATTGAGACGTCTCAAGTTATCGGTGCCCTTGGCCCGGCAGGCGATGCTCCGCCGCCAGTGGTGCCGCCGACGGCCTTGACAGTGACGCCGACGACACAAAACCTGCTCTGCGGCCAGACCGGTACCAGCGCGCTCGCAGGCTCCGGAACGTATACGTCGACGGTAACGACTGTTGGCGTGCCGCCTGGATCGTTCACAGTCACGCCCGCCAGCGGCAACGTACCCGGCACAATCAGCTTCACACGCAATAGTGGCGTGGCGGCTTTGTCGCCTACCAACATTGCCGTCAGTATCGTTTCTGGGACATTTACGGCAACTGTGAACGTCACCGTTCCGGCAAGCTGCCCGTAATTTCATTGCTGGAAAATTTAGCGGGCATCTCAATCGGGATGCCCGTTTTATTTTGCGCCACCTGCAGTCGCTTCATCCGCAACGCGATAATGTCCATCTGCCACTTGCAACCCGCAACCTGCCCACCGAGAAAATAGTGTTGGCTTTGGTGTTTTTTTCGTCGCTGTTGATGGCGGCTGCACTCATCCAGCTCCTGCGTCGGACGCGATTCGGCAAGGTATTTCTCGATTTTCCCAAAGCGCGCGGCCTGCATGCGGCACCAGTAGCGCGCGTCGGCGGAATTGCCATCTTCGCGAGCGTGTGGCTATTGGCAGGCCTGTGGATGCAGCGCGATCTTGTCGCGGGTATTGCTGCCCTTAGCCTGATGTTGCTGGCGGTCTCCTTAGCTGATGATTTGCGCCCGCTGTCAGCCCTGCTGCGGCTGCTGGTGCATGCGGGAGCGGCGATACTGGTGGTTCTGCTTTGGGTGAAGTCATTCGGGCTGATGCCCGGCAGACCGGGCGTGATGATTGGCTGGGTGGTGTCGCCGCTCGGGGCAATGCTGATTGTGCTCGCGATCATCTGGATGACCAATCTTTATAACTTCATGGACGGCGCGGACGGCCTCGCCGGCGGCATGTCGCTGATCGGTTTCGGCTCGTATGCGGTCGCGTTGTCGATGCTGCCGAATGCGGATTTATCGATGGGTTTGCTGGTCACAGCAATCGCCGGAGCTGCAGGCGGATTTTTACTGTTTAATTTTCCGCCCGCGAAAGTCTTCATGGGTGATGCAGGCGCGATTCCGCTGGGCTTTCTGGCGATCACACTCGGAATCCATGGCAATTTGCTCGGGCTTTGGCCGTGGTGGTTTGCGATCCTTGTCTTTTCACCATTTATTGTCGATGCGACGGCCACGCTGTTGCGACGCACGTGCCAGGCGAAAAAACCGTGGATCGCGCACCGTGACCACTACTATCAGCGGCTGATACTTTCCGGATGGAGTCATCGAAAAACGGCGATTGCCTTCTATGTCCTGATGGTAGCCGTTGCGGGATCGGCGCTTGGCGCGATGCAAAGCCCCTTTGCCCCCGCCATTTTGGCGGGCGTGGTGATAACATATGCGTGGCTCCTGCTGTTGCTGGAGTGGCGCTTACATGAAAAGAAAAACAACAGCTCAAAGAACAACCGTGAGGCAACATGAAGTCAGTTTCGATTAACGAGCGCGCCCTGTTAGCGTTCGGTCACGATGTGGCGATGCTGGTCATTTCGTGGCTCATTACGTTCGCGCTGTTTTCCGAATTCGGTCCCACCATCACTAACACCGAGACATTGCCGGGCATTGGCCTCTTGCTTGCCGTCGCCATCCCGGTTCAAACCATTGTTTCCATCGTTTTTGGCATGTACCAAGGCCTGTGGCGGTATGCGAGCTTACCCGACGTACAGCGGATCGTTGCGAGCGTTCTTGCCGGGTCGCTCGCGATAGGGTTGACGGTTTGGGCTGGCGGCTGGCTTGGGAAACTCGGCTTTGCGCAATTTTTTGTGCAAACACTGTTGCTCATTGTGCTGATGTCGGGCAGCCGCATCGCCTACCGTTCCTGGCAAGAGTGGCGTCAATACGGAAAAACCGGCGCCATGGGCACACCCGTGCTGGTGCTGGGTGCGGGAGACGCTGCGGTCAGTCTCATCAAGGAGCTGGTGCGCAGCAGCGACTGGCGGGTGATGGGTCTGCTTGACGACGACGCAAACAAACGCCATCGACTCCTGCACGGTGAACGGGTACTCGGTGCGATCGATGAGCTGCCGAGAATCGCGCGCAGCCTGAAAGTGAAACACGCCGTCATCGCGATGCCCTCGGTGCCGTATTCGGTGCGCCGCCGCGTCATCGAAATCTGCAACAAGGCGCGGGTGCAAGTGATGACGATCCCGAAATTCAATAGCGTCGCGTTGTCACCGGCAGCCACCGGCAAAACCTTGCCGCCAAAGATTCGTCGCGTCGCCGTTGAAGACTTGATGAAACGCGAACCGATCATTCTCGATGATGCAGGGCTGCACGAACTCATCACCGACAAAGTGATTATGGTCACCGGTGCTGGTGGCTCGATCGGGTCAGAATTGTGCCGTCAAATCGCGACCTATCAACCTTCCATGCTGGTGCTGTTCGAGCAAAGCGAATTCGCCATGTATCAGATCGAGCAGACGCTGCGCGATGCGTTTGAAAATTTGCCAATTGCCAGCGTCATCGGCGACATTAAAAATGCGCGGCGGGTGAATCAGGCGATGCACCAATATTCGCCGTCGCTGGTTTTCCACGCCGCAGCCTATAAGCACGTGCCGCTGATGGAAGAATCGAACGCGTGGGAAGCGGTTCAAAACAACGCGCTCGGCACACTCATCGTCGCCAAATCTGCAATCGAATATGGTGCCAAAAAATTCGTGCTGATTTCCACCGACAAAGCGGTGAATCCTACCAACGTGATGGGTGCCACCAAGCGGCTCTCCGAGATGATCTGTCAGGCGCTGCAACAGTCTGGCGACACGCGGTTTGAAATGGTGCGCTTTGGCAACGTGCTGGGCAGCGCGGGCAGTGTGATTCCGCGCTTCCAGGAGCAGATCGACCAAGGCGGGCCGGTGACGGTCACCCATCCGGACATGGTGCGGTATTTCATGTCGATTCCTGAGGCCGCGCAATTGGTCTTGCAGGCGGGGACGATGGGTCTGGGTGGCGAAGTATTCGTGCTCGATATGGGCGAGCCGGTGAAAATTGTCGATCTTGCCAACGACATGATTCGCCTGTCGGAACCGACGGATAACGAAATCAAGGTGGTCTTTACGGGCCTGCGTCCGGGCGAAAAACTATTCGAAGAATTGTTGCTCGACGATGAACACACGCGTCCGACCCCGCATCCAAAACTGCGCGTGGCGAAAGCGCGCGAGGTGGCGTCGGGTTTTCTGGATACGCTCACCAGTTGGCTGAATCAGGATCGCATGCCGGACGATTCCGAAGTCCGTCGCGAACTCAAGCGCTGGGTGCCGGAATATGTGGCGCAGGTGCGTCCGAAGCTTAAATCCATTACCGGCGGGGCGGAAAAGAAGTCGGCGTAGTTTTCATGCGTGGAGGCTGTCACGCTGGCCGTCCATCGCCTGTTTATTGGTGCGCCCGACACGATTCGAACGTGCGACTTCTACCTTCGGAGGGTAGCACTCTATCCATCTGAGCTACGGGCGCACAGTGAGCGATGGCGGTAGTTTACCATCCTGTCCGCCGGAGTCGAGTTTCACACAGGGTTTGAGTCGAAAAGCGCTTCGCCAGTATAATTGCGTAATTCAAATTCACGCCCTTAGGAAGTTGCCATGTCACAAGCGCATCACGACCCCATCGAAGAAAACATCGAAACCCATCCGCTTAAACTGGCGATTGCCATCGCGGTCGGTGCCTTTGCACTCATCGTCGGTGTCCTCATGCTGGCGTACTTCGCCGTGGGTACCCACTCTATCGGCAACAGCGCGGATAACGCTAACACGCCTGAAGCAATTACCCAGCGCATTGCGCCGGTGACGACGTTGGCCATCGACGCATCAAAAGGCCCTGCACCTGTACTGACGACGGTGGCAGCGGTGGCAACTGCGGCGGCACCGATTGTGGCGATGGCGATACCCGCAGCGACCGTGGCTGGCGCGCCAACGGCGGCTGGTGGCGAGGGCGTTTACAAGGGTGGCTGTGTGGCGTGCCACGGCGCGGGCATCGCTGGCGCGCCCAAGGCTGGCGACAAGGCGGCGTGGTCGCCGCGCATCGCGCAGGGTAAGCCGACACTGTATGAACACGCCCTCCTTGGCTATCAGGGTAAAGCGGGTGTGATGCCGGCCAAAGGCGGCAACACCGCGTTAGCCGACGCTGATGTGAAATCGGCGGTGGATTACATGGTTGCACTGGCCAAGTAAATCCAATGCACGCCACGCCGAGTTTACAAAAAAGGGCGGATCATCCGCCCTTTTTTATTTGCGGAAAACATTGATGGGCACTTACGCGATTGGTGATTTACAAGGATGCTTTAATTCGCTGCAAGCGCTGCTGACCAAAATTAATTTTGACCGTGCCAGCGATGATCTGTGGCTGGTTGGTGATCTCGTCAATCGCGGTCCGGCATCGTTGGAGTGTCTGCGCTTTATTAAAAGCCTGGGCACGCGCGCGACGGTTGTGCTGGGTAACCACGACTTGCATCTGCTGGCCGTAGCAGAGGGATTGAGCAAGGTCGCCAAACGCGACACGATCCAGGCAATTCTCGATGCGCCGGATCGCGATGAATTGCTTACATGGTTACGCCGCCAAAAATTGCTGCACGTCGGTGGCGATTACATGATGGTGCATGCGGGCTTGCTGCCGCAATGGAGCTTCACGCAGGCGCTGGCAATTGCGGGTGAAATCGAGACGCAACTACGCGGCCCTGGTCGGCGCGCATTCCTTAAAAATATGTACGGCAATGAGCCCAATCACTGGGACAATTCGTTGCCCGATATTGAGCGCCGTCGCTTAGCCACCAACGCGATGACCCGCATGCGCACGCTCGGCGAAAACAACGAGATCAATCTTGAATTCAAGGGCACATTAGCGGAATTGGCATTGATGCCGTCGGCACTGGTGCCGTGGTTCACCAAGCGCCATCCCTCGTTCGAGAACAAGACCATCCTGGCCGGCCACTGGTCTGCGCTGGGATTGCACGTGACAGCAAATTTCATCGGGCTCGACAGCGGCTGTGTGTGGGGCCGACAGCTTACCGCGTGCCGATTAGAGGATCGCGCGATATTTCAAGTCGACTGTGCGGCGACCAACATCGCGGATGGATGGGAGTAGTAAACACCAGCATTGACGGCCTTCTTCGGCACTTTTTGCTCTGAACGCCGCGCCACTGCTTGATCTACATTATTGCGTTGCCACCGCCACGTCACCACCTTCGCCGGCGAATCGTTGATGCGCGTGCGGTAGTGGTACATCGAGAATCCTCGCAATCGCGGCCTCTGACTTCAACGCCAGCTCGCGCCTCGTTAGACCCGCCGCCTCGATTTGCGGTGCGAAAGTGATTTCGGCAATCATCGATTTTTCGCCGATGATCATCGCGATAGACTCGACAAAACTTAATTCGCCGATAAACGCGACCGCGATTGACGGCTCGCCATCACTCGTACGATAGGCAATCGCGGCAGGCGCAATGGTCGCCGCGTTCGCCACGGCGGGCTCAAAAAGTGAGGTGTGGAATTTGAGCAATTTGTCGCCTGCGGTTGTCGTCCCTTCCGGGAAAAAGCCAATGGTGACACCCTCAGCGAGGACATTGTGCATCGTCTCATTGATCTTGGCCGTGTCGCGGCGACGTGCGCGCCGAATAAAAATAGTGCCCGACTTTTCGCAAAGCCATCCGGCAATCGGCCAGTCGCGAATCTCCGCTTTGGCGATGAAACGCGCCGGCTGTGTCGCGTTAATCACAAATATATCCAGCCAGGAAATATGATTCGCCGCGACGATCAAATTGCGTGCGGTGGTCAGCGGACGTGCGCCGTGAATCGACAGCAAAATATTAAGGATGCGCAGCAATTTCCTCGCCCACCATCCGGTGATGCCTGCGCGGCGCTGCACCGACACCCGCGGAAAGACGACACCGGCGATCAGCAATGCCGCGCCGATGTGCGTCAACAGCCGGATCCAGCGGACGAAGCGGATGAGGCGATGGGTGCGCGCGGACGAAGTCGTGGAAATTGTGAACGACGGCTTTTGCATGCGCCGATACTACTGCATCTTTATCACGTCATGCCTCATCCAAAAACGAGAAGGGGCACAGGGCCCCTTCTTGCAAGAAAACTGCGACTAAACTTTTATAGCCGTGTAACGCGGGTGGTGCCTTGACCGGAGAGAATGCGGACGCGGTCACCGACGCGAAATTCCTCGTCTTTTTCCTGCGTGATTGCAATCACCCTGCCGTCTTCCAATCGCAGCGTGACTTCAACGCCCCGGCGATCATTGCTGTTTTTTTCGACCGCATTGCCAATCAGGCCGCCGACCACCGCACCGGCAATCGCGCCAACCGCATTCGCGCGCGAACCGCCGCCGACTGTCGAGCCGGCCACGCCGCCAATCGCCGCACCGGCCAATGTGCCGGTACCGGTGTCGCGTGCGTCAATGGTGACATCCCGCACCGCCTCGACCGTGCCGATACGCACCGACTGCTCGCCCCGCACCTGACCGCGGGTGTAGTTGCCGCCACCCAAGCCGGGCTGCGCGCAGCCGAGCAGCAAGACCGCAGTTAAGAAACTACCCAAAACCATCAATCGTTTCATGTTCATGTTTTTCCTCATCCAAAAAGAGGTTCGTCAAATGCCGTCACGAAGCGTGCCTCGATATCTTCACGCTTCGGCTGATGGCCCTGCGGGCCGCGATGCTCAATTTTGAAGCTGCCCATTGTATTCGCGAGTTGCCCAATTTTTTTCCAACTCCAGCCGCGCTCAATTCCGTACAGCAGACCCGCGCGATACGCGTCGCCGCAACCGGTGGGGTCAACCCTCCGCTCTTCCCTAACGGGCGGCACGCTGATCTGTTGACCATCGGCATAAATAACCGAACCCTCTGCACCCTTGGTCACAAAAAACGCTTTCACGCGCTCGGTAAGCTTGGCAATCGGCTCGCCGATGCGCTCTACAAGAACCCGCGCTTCGTAATCATTGACTGCAACGTATTCGGCAAGTTCGATGAAATGTTTTAGCTGGTAGCCCTTGAACGCCGACATTTGCTGGCCCGGATCAAAAATGAACGGGATTTTGGCATCGTGGAATTGTTCGGCGTGCTGGAGCATGCCCTCGGGAGAATCCGGCCCCAGGATGCCCAGGATGATGTCTTTCGCATCGCTTACTTTATTGATGGCTGAAGACGACATCGCGCCGGGATGAAATGCGGTGATCTGGTTGGCATCGAGGTCGGTGGTAATAAAAGCCTGCGGCACGAAAGTGCCCGGTATTTCGCGGATGTGCGTGCGTGAAATGTTCAAAGCATCCAGACGCTCGCGGTAGGGACCAAAATCGTCACCGACGGTAGCCATGATCAGCGGTTCGCCGCCGAGGAGTTTCAGGTTGTAAGCAATGTTGCCGGCGGTACCGCCAAATTCCCGGCGCATGTCAGGCACCAGAAACGAAACGTTCAGAATGTGAATTTGATCGGGCAGGATGTGCTCGCCGAATTTGCCGTGAAACACCATGATGGTGTCATAAGCGATTGAACCGCAGATCAAGACGGGCATGGATAACAGTCCTTATGGAAACCCGGATTATACCGTCGCCTGACGCGCCCCTGCCGCCGGTTCATGACCTTGTTTGCGGCAGCGTCATGGATAGAAGACGACGAGGCCGTAGCCGGACGCCAGCAGCTTATTGCCAAGTTCCAGATTGAGATTGACGTACAACTCTGTATTGGGCATCAGACCCTCATCTTTAGCGATCACACGGCCCAAATAATCGCTCGGATTAAACAAGCGGCTGGTGACCACCTGATTGGCGTTGTCGGTAAGTTTTAACTCAAGTGACGGAAGATCTTGTTTGACCTTGCCATGATTGACGAGAACGGCCGTGAGCAAAATGCGACCGGGTTTGCCCGGAGCCTCAATCAGCTCAGATGCTTCAATCTTGAGCGCCGCTTCATCGCGACCCCACGACAGCGAGCAACCTGCGAATTCACATATCTGACTGACGGCAGGGCGCAACTGCGGAAAGGTGGACACCAACGGGGTGCGAAACGCGTAAGTGACCTGTGCAAGCAAGCCCACGCACAATGCGACTGCGCCAAGACGCCAACCGCGCCAGCTAAATTCTGCCGCGCCTCGGTAGATCGCAGGCTTGACGAGCAAGGGATTGCCTTCACCGAAAAGATCGATGGCTGGCGCAAGCGGCGCGTCATCAACCGCCGTGACGGGACCGGGAGCGACAGCATTTTCCTCCGCTTTGCCCTCGTTGATCGGAGCAGGATGTGTCGAACTTCGCACGAGAATTTCTGACGGCGCGTCGGGCACGAGCGTTGTACGTTGCAACGAGGGGATTGCTGAAAATGCGGCGGGTAAAGCCAGCGGTTCTTCGCGCAAAAACAAGGCATCCGCGACCGGTTCAGGCGCTGCATCTGGCGCGTTCTCGGTTACGGTTGCAGGCACGTCTTCGATACTAGTTTCCGCTGCGAAAAAAGTCTCAAGCGTGTCGGGATTCGGCGCGGTGTTGACGGCTTCCACCGCTGCCGCCGCCTCTTGCATGTTCACAGCAGGTGCATTGGTCGGCTCTTCGACGCGCGTCAGGGACTGGAAGGCATTGAATACCTGGCGGCAGCGACCGCACATGACGCGGCCTTGTCGCACATTCAATTGTTCCGGCTGTACCTTGAATTGTGCGGAGCAGTTAGGACAGATCGTAAGCAACATAGCGCGAAAGTATAGCCCAGCGAATGGTTTCTTACGCCGTGTTGCGCCGTCCGGCGATACACGCCCAGCCTTCTTCGCTTTTCCACACCGCCAGATCAAACCATTCGCGGTAAATGCCGATGATCTCGTCGGCCTGTGGATCGAGGACACCGGCGAGAACCAGTGCGCCGTTGTGTTTGGTATGCGCGGCGAGCAATGGGGCCAGTACGCGCAGCGGATTGGCGAGAATATTGGCAAGCAATATATCTGCGACAACATTAAGCGCCGTCTCAACGCCGGCAAATTGCACGCTGACATTATTTTGTGCCGCGTTATACCGCGCCGCTTCTACCGCGAGGTTGTCGATGTCCACACCATAGGCTTTTCCTGCACCAAGCTTCATTGCTGCAATCGCCAGAATGCCGGAGCCGCTACCGTAATCAAGAACCGTCGCCTGCGCGGCGGGTTGCAAATTGGTCTCCAGCCATTGCAAACACAGACGCGTGGTGGGATGACTGCCGGTGCCGAAAGCGACACCGGGATCGAGCAAAATATTGATCGCATTTTGCTGCGGCGCGCGGTGCCACGTCGGCACGATCCAAAGCCGATCCGAAATCTTGATGGGCTGGAACTGGTCGCGATTTTTTTGCACCCAGTCTTCGTCTTCGAGGACGCTAATCTCGAACTGCGGCTGCAGAATGTCGAGCGATTTCACTGCGTCATTGAAAATTCTTTCGACATCCGCGGTCGGTGCGAACAATGTCGTCAATCGGCATTCATCCCAAAGCCCCGCGTCCGCCCCTGGTTCACCGAAAATTGGTTTCTCGACGCTGGTTCCTTCGAGCGCATCATCAACATTGACCGAGATCGCACCGTGTTCCATCAGCACATCGCCGAACGCATCGGCGTGTTCGCGGGGAAGCCGAAAAGTAAGTGCTTGCCAAGGCATTATTAACCTAGTGTCCCGACCCAGAAATATCGATACATGAAACGGCGTCTTTTTCCGCATGGCGGCGTTGCTCGTCGTTGCCATAGGCCATGCTATGTCGCCTCC
>JAYVXF010000280.1:0-32373 GCA_043793345.1 Betaproteobacteria bacterium
CGAAGCGAGGGGGCAACGGGGATGGGGGCGATGCCAACGACGGCGCGCGATCTGCAACGACACCCCCATCCCGGCCTTCCCCCACATAGCGGGGGAAGGAGGCACGATTGGTGGCGATCACGCGATAACTTGCATAAGTTCGAAACAGAGTGAAGCAATACACAAGCGGAGGCGACATCAGGCCGGACGCTTCGACTGTGGCTGCGCGTCCGGAACCGGTCGTGGCTCTGTTGCACCAGGTGTGATCGCATCGCCAGAAAGCGTGCCCAGAAATTGGACGAGAGCGTCAATTTCACGCTCGGATAATTGCAATGGTCGCAATTCGGAATTGATGCCGAGCTTGTGCACCATACCGTCAGAACCGAGCGCCGCGTCCGGGGCTTTTACATAGTGGCCAACGACTTCCCGCAGCGACGCGAACTGGCCTGCGTGCATGTACGGTGGCCGCAGCGCCACGTTGCGCAGTCCTGGCGTCTTGAAGGCGCGCAAAATCGCCGGATCGTTGGTCACCATGAATCGAAGCTCCTCACATTGTGCCGGCTTGGCGTCGCTAAAGCGGCCGAGGCAATTAAATTCATCCTGTTGAATTTTTGCTACTGCCGACGCGCGCCCTTGATCCGGCATCGCCGGATCTCGTTCGGGCACGCGGGTGCTGTGGAAATGGTGATCAGTAAATAGTGGGCCGGCGTGGCAAGTAACGCATCGTCCCTTGCCGATGAAAATGCGCAAGCCGCTTATTTCTTGCGGCGTCAAAATCGGTGTTACTGATTTGTCCAAAATACCCTGAACATAGCGGTCTAAACGCGACTCACCGTGCGTAAGCGTTTTTTGATACGCGGCAATCACCTTGCCCATGTTTGCAAACACACGCGAGACACTTTCCTGCACCGTAGCGTCCAGGGTGCTCCAGGCCGCCTTCACCGAAAGCGAACCTAACGGGCTTGCATCTTCAACGTCGCGTGGAAGTTCGGGTATTTTTCCAAATACCGTTTCATATTCGGCACGGTAGTAGCGTCGCAAGACATGCGCCAGGCGCGTTCGATTGCCGCCGTGTTCGACCGCATCCTCAATTGGTGCCAGTGCCTGCGACCACAGGCTGTCTTTACGGCCATCCCAAAAAAACCAGGGACTGTACCCGGCACCGACAATTGGCAATGTCCGCCGCGCGGCGATACCGACGCCCTGCGCCAGCGGGCGACCATCCTGAAAATGCTTGTTCGGGTCGTGACAAGTCGCGCAGGACACGGCGTCATTGCGACTGAAGCGCGGATCAAAAAAAAGCCGCTGACCCAAAGCAATGGCGGCGGGATTCTTTTCATATGCGTTCGATGGGTCTTCTGGCATCGGTGGCAGTTGCGTTAGCCGCAACGAGGCCAGTACGGCGAGATCGGCATCGCTCCAGCGATTGGGGCCTGTGTCGGCATGGCCAACGGGCGGCAGGGCGAGACTCAGTACGCCAGAAATGAAAGTCGCAACAACGGGGTATTTTTGCTGTTTCATCCACGAATACCTAACAATTCGGTCGTCACCGAATGAGCCGGGATCATTGAGGTCGTCCTGCCGAATGCCACGCTCTATTCGCCTATGGCTGGATGCCGGTTACCGGAAACGACACCATGGTGTTGAATGTCACTAAATCGAACAGCTCACCGACCTGAATCCCAAGCTTGATTTCCCAGCGCCCCTGCATGCTGAATTTCATCCCCTCCAGAAGATATTCTCCTGCAACAGTTTGTTCAGTCACGCGCGGACGTGTCGGAAATCCGTGTCCGTGATCTGGCATGCCACCGCCGACGTAAAAGATTGCCTTCTCGACCGCCTGACCAGAAGCTGTCGTCAGTTTGATGCGCCAGGAATGGATTTTGTTGATCGCGATGGGTTCTATCATCGGGTGGATCGCAACGATGAATTTTTGCTGGTCGGTCGTGCGCGTTAACGCTAAGGAGAAGCCGGACTCGCGAGGAGCGCTGATTGCATCCGGCGTGGAGACACATGCCGATGTCGAGATTAGTAAAACGAATGAAATGATCGTGCCTGCGCGACCAAGCATATGGTTATCCATTGACGCTACCTGCCCACGTTCCTGCAAAATTGATCCTCGTTATTCTGGCTCTGTCGCGTTAATAGGGTACGTCCGGATTTAGGTGGATCTCCATGGCTGCAATGCGATTGCAAAAGTATAAACTGGTCTGCCAAAGACAGCGCCTTGGCTTGCATAATCATCTGACCGTTGCGGATCAACTGCATCAGGCCAATACCCGCCAGCACGTTAGCGACCGCTCGGAAAGGAAATCACCGCCTCGGGCGAAATGTTCGGCTCGGCTCAGCTATCCGATACGAGAGCGATAGAAGCTGCGTGTCGCATGGGGGTGACGTAAACAATGGTTAGAATAGGAATATGGGCAACATTACTGAACTCATCCATGCCTCAAATGGAGGCAACTCCAGCGCACTGAGCCAATTGTTTCAACTGCTCTATGGCGATCTGCACAAGCTCGCGCGCAGTCGGATGCAAAGCAATGGTGACATCACGTCTCTGGATACGACCTCGTTGCTTCACGAGTCCTACCTGGGCTTACTCAACGCGGGGAATTTGCAGCTCAAAGACCGCAAGCATTTTTTTGCGTATGCGGCCACAGCGATGCGCCATATCGTCGTGGATTTTGTCCGTGAAAGACGCAGCGAGAAACGCGGCGGCGGCATCCAGCCCATCACCTTGAATACCACGATTGCGGAATCTGCGTCTGCGGGCGGCGATGATGTGCTGCGGGTACACGAGGCGCTAGAGGTCTTGGCGCAGCATGATGAACGTTTGGTGAAGGTGGTGGAGTTGCGCTATTTTGGAGGTTTGAGCGACGCGGAAGTCGCTGAGGTGCTTGACATAAACGAACGCACAGTCGGTCGTGATTGGAAAAAAGCGAAGCTCCTGCTGTCTGCGGTGCTGGGCGACAAATGACACACTTGTTCGCACGCAGAATGTCCGTTCCAATGTGCTGAAAACGCTTTTGAGAGTGAGGCCACCATTTTCGCAGCAGCGACCAACGCTTCAGATTTCTGGAAGTGGTTGTTGGCTGCTGAAAATACAGAGTTGACCCGTAAGTTATTTTTTACCACTCCCCAATGCTAAAGCGGTCTTAGTCTCAAGGTCTTATCAAGATCTAAAGGTCTAGCGTCGCATCAGCAGTGCACATAGGCCGCGCGACTACCATGTCACTCACCATCCAGGATTTACCGACACTCTCGAGACTGCTGGATCAAGTCTGGGAACTAGACGCCTCTGAGCGCCAGCAATGGCTGCAGACATTGCCGCCCGAGCACGCACGGCTCAAGCCCAAGTTACAAGAAATGCTCGCCGAATCCACCGGCATGGAGACCGACGTATTCGTCAGAGGCGCGAATGTCGCCGCCGAGACACTTATGCAGGAACGTGGCGATGCCAGTCCTGCCTGGCAAGCGAATGCCGATGTCGGCGGCTATCGATTGATCCGTGAGCTCGGTTTGGGCGGCATGGGCGCGATATGGTTGGCCGAGCGCAGCGACGGCGAACTCAAGCGCCAGGTTGCGTTAAAGCTGCCGCTCTTCTCCATTCACAACAAAGCCCTGGCTGAACGTTTCAACCGTGAACGCGATATTCTGGCCAGCCTCACCCACCCCCACATCGCTCGTCTCTACGACGCCGGTACCACCAGCACCGGTCAGCCCTATCTGGCACTCGAACGCGTTGAAGGTCAGGCCATCACTCAACACTGCAATGCGCCACCTGACAACGCAAAACCGCTCACCATTGATTCGCGTGTTTACCTCTTCCTGCAAGTCCTGGACGCGGTTCAATATGCCCACAGTAATTTAGTGCTGCATCGTGATCTCAAACCGGCCAACGTCATGGTCACCGCGGATGGTCAAGTCAAGCTGCTTGATTTCGGCATCGCCAAACTCATCAGCGCATCCGACATCCCCGCTGAAGAAACCGCACTCACTCAACTGAGCGGGCACGCCTTCACCCCCGACTATGCCAGCCCCGAACAAATCGCGGGCAGCGCACTCACCACCGCCAGCGACGTGTATTCACTCGGTGTGCTGCTCTACGAACTATTGGTTGGTGAACGCCCCTACAAACTCAAAGGGCAGGGCCGTGCCGCGCTTGAACAAGCGATCCTCAATACCGAACCGGTCAAGCCCAGCCATCGGGTGCGAACCACGGAGCGCATCAACACCAGCACCAGCACGAGAAAAAAGATTGCGAATAAACTTGCCGGCGACCTCGACACCATCCTGCTCAAAGCGCTGAAGAAGAAACCGTCTGATCGTTACGAAACTGCGGCCGCGTTTGCGGCTGACTTGAAGCGTTACCTGAGCGGCGAAGCGGTGGACGCACAGCCGGATTCGAGCTGGTATCGACTGCGCAGGATGATCGGCAGGAATAAGCTGGCGGTTGGCTCCGCTGCGGCGGTGATGGTGGCGCTGATTGCGGGCACAGGCGTTGCAACCTGGCAAGCGAAACAGGCACGCAAGCAGGCGGCCAAGTCTGCTGCGGTGCAGACATTCCTGCTCGACATCTTCAAAGCGAATTCGGATCGGCAGAAAGATCCTGAGAAGGCACGCAATACGACCGCCAGAGAATTGATAGATATTGGCGCTGACAAGGTAAACAATGCTCTCAAAGACTCGCCGGAAGCGCATCTTGAGGTGTTGAATACGCTGGCTGACATCTATTACGGCTTTGGATTACTCGACCGGATTCTTGAAATCAGGAGGGAGAAGCTGCGCGTAACTAAAGCGGTTTACGGCCCGAGATCAAAAGAAAGCGCAGCTGCACTTATCCATCTCGTCGGTGGCTTGAGGGCGAAGAATCTTGCGGCTGAGGAAACAGCGACGCTCAAAGAGGCTGAGTCCATACTCGATGAGCTTGGTGATTACAAGTCGCTCGTTAGGGCGAATCTTTTTATCAATTCGTCGCGATATTACAATTCTCGCGATGTCTCAAAAGCGGTGGTCTACGCTCAAAATAGCATTGAACTTTTCCGTAAATATCCTGCAAGTGAATCCATTGCAGAGGCTTTGTACAGCTATGGCGTTATCCTTATTGCTGCGGGGAGGATTGTTGAGGCAGTGGGGCCACTCGAGGAAGCAGTAGCGCTTGGAGAACAACTCAATGCTGGTGCGTCCTCTATCTCGTTGTATAAAGCAGAATTGGGGAGAGCTTACGCAGATGCTCTTAAACTCGGTCTGGCACAAACTTTTTTACGAGATTTGGTGCGTGATTCCGTTACGGTCAACGGCGACGGATCGCTTTCCACCGCCAATGCGAAAGGAAGGTATGGTCTCGTGCTGTCCGAAGCGTCCAAGTTTACTGAAGCGCTTATCGAACATGCGTCAGCGATTGAGATTTTGGAAAAGTCAACTGGAGGCGGCTACGAATTTCAAGGCCCTCGCGAGCTCCTCGCCTATGGCCACACATTGTTAGCATTTGGCAAACTGGCAGACGCCGAGGTGACCCTAAGAAAAGCCAAAGAATTGCGGGACAGGACGCTTCCCAATACTTTTTTTTCTGCCCCAGTCATGGATGATATGGCGCAGCGCTTGGCGCAAATGGGTAGAGACAACGAAGCAGAAGCTGCGCTTGCCGACGCGAATCAAACATTGATGAAATTTGGCGAGGGTCACGGCTCTGACGATGAAATGCTGCATCGATTTGCTGAGGCCCGCACCTATCTGGCGATGGGTCGCACCCCGCAGGCGCTTGGATTATTGCGTGGGCTCATCAAGGATGGCCCGACGCTTGCCTCCGCTCCCTTGCGGGCAGTGACCATGCGTGGCATTTTTGCAGAGGCACTGTTTGCATCCAGCCTCGATCAGGAAGCGCTCAGCACCATCGCTGAAATCAAAACCGCATTGGCAAATTACAATGCGCAAACCGCCATCCCGCTGCTCAACGCGAAGATGGATTTAATTGAAGGCGGCGTAAAACTTCGCGCGGGCGACGCGGTGGGCGCGCTGCCGCTGTTGGAAAAAGCGTTAGCGGAACGAGTGGCACGACTCTCGCCATCAAGCCCATTTTTAGCAGAGGCCTACCTCTGGGTGGCACGCGCCAAGCTCGCGCTGGGCAAGCATAGCGAGGCGGCAAGCTTGTTCCAGAACGCGGTTGACGTTCGTACGCGAAACAAGCAACTCGGTGGGTATTTCGAACAGCAGTTTCGTGATGTCTCGAAACTTCTTTCTGGGTCGCGCTGACACGGTAACTGTAACGCCTTCGCTAAACGTTGGTGTGGCAAGTAATGAATCCATACTCATGCGCGGGAAACGTGTTGGTGCGCTTTTGGTGTGAGAAATGGGTTGCGTCTTCGGCGCGTTTTCCCCCGCAATAAATTCGTTACTATTTCAATCAATCGCAATCGCGCTGGTGGTAAACGGGGGTGGAATCATTTGCACATTGCGCTGGCTTGGACGCCCGACCTTGACGCGGATACGGCTCTTGAGTTTCTCATCGGCCAGCGCCAGACTCTTTTGCCAGCACTCAGCCATTTGTTTAATGCCATCAGGGCGTTGGTGCCAAAAAAACTGCCCACCTCGATCTGGAACTGCAGCAACTCGCGCATCGTCTCGCCGCGCTCGACGCGCAGCATCGCCTGTTGTTCGTCGTTCAAATGCATGCTGCCTCCCTCCATTGCATTCCCTTCAGTGCGTGGCAGTTCTGGTCAATCAACCATCGCGTCAATCGACCGTCACGCCGGCCGCTTTCACGATCGGTGGCCACTTCGGCATATCTTCTTTCATGAAGCGCGCGAGATCCTCCGGCGTGGGGCTGGTGCGCACCTCGAGGCTGATTGCGGCGAGTTTCTCGACCACGCCAGGATCCTGCGCGGCCTTGAGGAACTCCGCATGCAGGCGCGCGATGATGGGGGCCGGCGTGCCAGCGGGTGCCAGCGCACCGAACCATTGCAGCGTCGAGAAGCCCGGCAGACCGGATTCGATTACGGTCGGCACGTTCGGCAGCGCCGATGAGCGCTTCTCACCGGTGACCGCGATGGCCTTGAGTTTGCCCGATTTCACGAACGCCAGCACCGGTGCGATCCCCAAAATCGCGACCTTCACCTGCCCGCCCACCAGGTCAACGATTGCCTGGCCGCCGCCTTTGTAGGGAACGTGTTGCAGGTTCACGCCGGTCATCATCTTGAAGCGTTCCATGCCGAGGTGCTGTGCGGTGCCGTTGCCCGACGAGGCATAGGGCTCGCCCGGATGTTGCTTGACGTAGTCGATGAGATCCTTCACGGTGTTACCGGGAAACGAGGGATGCGCCACGATGATGTGCGCGCCGACTGCGACCAGCGTGATCGGCGCGAAATCCTTGATCGGATCGGAATTGAGCTTCGCATAGAGCGCCGGCGCAATGGTGTTGGTATCGATCATCATCACGATGGTGTACCCGTCCGGTGCGGCACGGGCGACGAAATCGGTACCGATGTTGCCGCCCGCGCCGGGCTTGTTCTCGACGGTCACCTGCTTGCCCATCTGTTCGGAGAGCTTGTGCGCAAAGATGCGCGACAAGACATCGGTCACGCCGCCCGGTGCGTAGGGCACGATGATGGTGATGGGCTTGGCCGGATACGACTGCGCTGAGGTCACGGCCGACCAGAAGGCGAACACCAGCGCCGCGCCGGCGATTCGATGGATTTGTTTCATCTCGTATTTTCCTTTCAAGGCACCGAAAGTGCCGACATTAGGGCGCACCGCGTTCAGGCGGCGTGGAATTTTTGTGCGACCGGGGTCTCGCCGGGATAGCCCAGCTCTAGCGCGGCCAGGGCGCCACCGTGGCGCGCGAGAAGCGCGTTCTGGTCGTCCTTGGCGCGCCGGTCGACGGCATCGGGGTCGAGCATCGTGCGCAATGCGGCTTCGAGATCGGCGAGTATCGTCTGGTACGCTGGATCGTCGGCGAGATTACGCGTCTCCTCCGGGTCAGCGTCGAGATCAAACAGCTCAGGCGGATAGCCGACGTAGCAGTGAAATTTGTAGCGTCCGCGGGTCAGCATGAACGCGCCGCTCACCGCCCCGACGGCGTGATATTCGCTGAAGCCGATGCGCGTCGGATCGTCGGGCGCGTCGGCCAGCGCGAACAGTGACCGGCCGGGCAGGGTCTTTTCGGCCGCAGTCAGAGGCACGCCCATGGCATCGAGGAAGGTCGGGTAAAGATCGACCAGATTGACGTTGGTGCGACACACGCGCTGGCCGATGCCGGGGCCTGCCATGATGAGCGGAATGCCGGTCGATTCGCGGTAGAGCACGTCCTTGTTCCAGAGGCCGCGGGTGCCCAGATTGTCGCCGTGATCGGTGCTGTAAATTACCCGCGTCGTGGCATTGAGGCCGCTGCGCGCGAGTGCCTCGAGCACCCTGCCGATCTGCTCGTCGAGAAAGGTGATGAGACCGAAATAGCAGGCGATCGCCAGCCGCCGGCGTTCATCGGTGCCGAGGGTGGCGTCGTGATCCCAATGCGTCGCCATGCGCTCGATCCACGGATGGCGCTCATAGCCATCGCGCGGCAGCAGCTTGGGCAGTCCGATGCGCTCCAGCGGATAGAGATCGAGGTAGCGCTGCGGCACCACCAGCGGCATGTGCGGCGCAACGAAGCCGACCATCAACAGCCACGGTTTGGTGGAAGGCAAACCCGCACGCTGATTGAGCCAATCCAGGGCGAGATCGCCGATGCGTTGGTCATAGCGGTTGTAGTTCGATGTTCCCGGTCCTACCTTGTCGTAGAGCGCGGAGCGTCCGGCTTTTTCAGGCATGGGATCGCGCACTGATCCCCACAGCTGGCCAATGCCGTTCAAGATGTGCATTGGCTCGTATTGCCGATCAAAACCGGTCGGATCGCTGTCGTTGTGGTAATGGAGCTTGCCGATCGCTTCCACCGGCATGCCTTCGGCCTGCAGCCGATGCCCCCAACCCGGCACCCGCCCGTCATAGGAGATGGCGTTGTCCCAATAGCCGATCTCGTGTACGTAGCGGCCGGTGGCCAGACTCGCGCGCGCCGGCACACACACCGGACAAGGCGTCCACGCGTTGGTGAAACGCGTGCCCCGCGCCGCGAGGCGATCAAGGTTGGGTGTCTGCACCATGGGATGCCCCGAGCACCCCATGTAACGCGGATCGTGCTCGTCCGAAAAGATGAACAGAACGTTACTGGGTGTCATGTGGGGTCCGTGATCGCCACATCCGGCATGCGCGGCTGACGGGTGTCTGGCGGCCTTGGCGAGTGCTTGGCATCGAATGCGATCCCGCTATCGAGCAGCTCATCGATTTCCTGCGCCGTCAGGCCAGCGAGGTGCCGCAACACGGTAATGGTATCGGCACCGATTTCGCGGCCGCTATGGGTCACCTCTCCCGGCGTTTCCGAAAGCTTCGGTGCCGGTGCGGCCATCGCAAGACTGCCCAGTTGCTCATCCTGCACGCGCACAATCGCCTCGCGCGCCGCGAAATGCGGATCGCGGAAAATGTCGGCCATCGTGAACACGCGCGATGCCGGCACGTCGGAACGCTGCAGCATCGGCTCGAGATTGCCCAGCGGAAAACCGCTCGTCCACTGGCCGATGATCGGGTCCAGAAGATCCTGGTTTTCGACCCGTGCGAGCGCGCTGGCGAAGCGCGGGTCTTCGCCGAGCTCGGGACGTCCCATCACCGCGACCAGACGCCGGAACACCGGATCGCTCGATGCCGCCATCGCGATATAGCCGCCATCGGCAGTCGGATAGAGACTGTTCGGTGTGCTGCCGGGCAGCCGCGATCCGGCGCGCATGGCGACGTGTCCGAGTTGATCATAGGCCGGGATGTGCGCCTCCATGAGGCTGAAGGAGCTCTCATACAGGGTCGCGTCGACCATCTGACCCTTGCCGGTTTGCTTGCACGACAGCAGCGCCATCACCGCGCCGAACGCGCCATAGAGCGCCGTCACCATGTCGGTCACCGGCACCGCCGCGCGCACCGGCGGACGATCCGGATAGCCGTTGATGTGCAGCATGCCGCCGACGGCATCGCCCAAAAATCCGTAGCCGGGCCGATCGCGATACGGACCGGTCTGGCCGAAGCCGCTGATGCGCACCATGACGAGACCGGGATTGATGGCGCGTAATTGCTCGTAACCGATGCCCCATTTTTCCAGCGTGCCCGGCCGGAAATTCTCCACCACGACATCAAATTTGGGCACCATACGCTTCACCACTTCGCGCGCCTCAGGGCGGCGCAGATCGAGCGCGATGAGCTGTTTATTGCGCAGGATGCTGGCCGCGTACAGCGATTTTCCGTTGACGTGCTTGCCCATGGTGCGCACCGGATCACCCTCGGGCGGCTCGACCTTGATCACCTCGGCACCGAAATCAGCCAGCAGCCGACCGCAAAAGGGGCCGGCCACGGTCGAGCCGAGCTCAAGCACGCGATAGCCCGCGAGCGGGCCGCTCATGCGCGCAATCCCGCGAACTCATTGCCGAGGAGCTGCCGCACCAGAATCAGCTTCATGATGTTGAGTGTCCCGCCGGTGAACAGAAACGAATACACGTCGCGCAAACGCTGCTCGATGGCGTAGTCCTTGAGATAGCCGTTGGCACCATAGATCTGCAGGCAATCCTGGATGACGGCAATGCCGTTGGAAATGCCGAACCACTTCGCCATCGCGGCATCGGTGCTCGCATCCTGACCGAGATCGTTGGCCACCAGGGCACGATAGGCGAGCAGCCGTCCCGCCTCGATGTTGGTGTAATGCTCGACCAGCGGAAAGCTGATGGACTGATTGGTGGCGATCGCGCGCCCGAACACGATGCGCTCCTTGGCGAAACGTGTCGTCTCCTCCAGCACCGCTCTGGCCGCACCCAGGGCGGCGAGCGGCGACAGACAGCGCGACACATTGAAGCGCGCGTACATGATCGCCTTGCCCTCACCGGCGTCGCCCAGAGTTGCGCTCTTGGGCACCCTCACGTTCTTGAACTCGACCACGCCCAGCGCGTGCGCGCGCGCACCCATCTGTTCCATCACCGCGCTAGTCACGCCGGGCAGGTCGGTGGGCACGCGCAGCATCACCATCTGCGGCTTGCCGCCGTCGGCCGCAGGAATGCGTGCGGACACGGCCAGGATGTCCGCGCCCGGCATGGTGCTGACGTGAATTTTTCTGCCGTTGAGCACATAGTCGTCGCCGTCAATCACTGCGCTCGCCTCGATCGCGGAAAGATCGGAGCCGGCGTTTTCTTCCGAGGTCGCGAGGGCGATCACGCATTCGCCCGCATGCACCGCGCGCACCGTATCGTCACCCCAGCCGGGAAAGAAACGGCTGTGGGTCGCCTGCTGCCAGGCGATGAGCGCGCAACTCACATCAGCTGCGGCGAGCTCCTCGATGGCGATGCCGAGACTGACGTAATCGCGCTCCTGTCCGCCCAGCCGCCGCGAGCCAATGACCCCCAGAATCCCCACGTCGCCCATGCGCCGAATCGCCTCGCGCGGGAGCACCCCCGCCTCGTCCCATGCGCGGCTGTGGGGCGTAAGCTCGCGCGCGGCGAACGCCCGCACGTGCGCGCGCCAGGCGTGGTGCTCAGGAGAGAAGGAGAAGTCGAGCGCCATTGCGTTGTCAGACCTGAAATTACTATATAGTACATCATGCACTTTCGGATTTTGTCTTGTCAAGACTGACGTGCGTGCGACAGATAATTTCTCGCCATCAACCCGCGACCAGCGCCACATCCCATAGCGCCACCAGCGCATCGGGTTCCTGCTTTGCCGATGGCGCACCGTCGCGGGCGGGCAGCGTTTCTTTGCCGCGTGAGCTCGCAAACAGCTTGTTCTTTTCGTTCAGCGCGTCACCGGAGAAATACATTTGCGTCACGCGCCGGCTGCCGCGCCCCTTGATATCGAAGTGAATGTGCGGTGGTCGTAACCAGCCATCGATCCCCGTTGGATAGGGGGCAGGCTGACGGTCTTGAAACTATAGTTGTCATCGGCACCGCTGCGGATTTTTGCGTTACCCTCGAAATTGCCATCGAGCAGCGCCGAGCCTTGAGCACCGGGACAGCTGTAGCGACCCGCAGCATTGGCCTGCCCGCTAAATACGGTAAGGCGGCATCGGGGAGATGCAAAATTGCTGAACTAAAATACAAACCGGTCCGACACAACCACAAGGAGTTCGTGGTGATAGCTGGCGCTCGCAAGGGTTTTGTCGACTGGTACATGGCACTTTCACTTGAGTATCCAGTCGCCGGCCAAATGCTCAAAACGTGTTCGCGCGCCCAACAGCGTGAATGGCGTTACACTCAGCCGGAAGGAGGTGAAAATGGACAAAATTCTTATCAGTCGTGACCGTGCAATTATGCGCGGTGCACCGTGCTTTGCTGGCACGCGGGTGCTTGCGAAAAACCTCTTTGACTATCTTGAAGTCAGTTCAGCCCTTTGGGAGTTTTTGGAAGATCTTCCGTCGGTGAGCTGGGCCGCGGCGATTGACGTGTTTCTGGCCGCAAAAGATCGCCTGCTCGCCGATGCGCCTGCTGTTTGACCAATCGATCCCGAACCGATTGAGGCGATTTTTGCCCAGCCATTCGGTTCGTACAGTGGTTGAAATGGGCTGGAGCGATACCAAGAACGGAAAATTACTGGCCTTGGCGGGAACCCAATTCGACGCTCTGATCACAGTCGACAAGAACTTGCAGCCCACATGAACACTGAAGCCCGCTCCCCCACATTCTATGCATGGCTCTCAGTGGGCACATCGCTACTGACGATCACCCTCAAATTCACCGCATGGGGGATCACCGGGTCGGTCGGCCTGTTGTCGGATGCGATTGAATCGCTGGTCAATCTTGCTGCGGCGCTGGTCGCGCTCTGGACGCTGCACTACATCGCCGGCGGCAGTGATGACGACCATAACTTCGGTCACGAGAAGGCCGAGTATTTTTCCAGCGGCATCGAAGGCGGACTGATTTTTGTCGCGGCCATCGCCATCGTAATCAGTTCTATGCCGCGCCTGCTCGATCCGCAGCCGCTGGGCGAGTTGGGACTGGGCATTGTGTTATCCGTGCTGGCAGCGATTGCCAATGCGCTGTGCGCGTGGTTTTTGCTGAAGGGCGCGCGTGCGCACCGCTCTATCACGCTGGAAGCCGACGCGAAGCATTTGCTTACCGATGTATGGACAACAGTCGGTGTGATCATCGCGGTGCTGCTGGTGCCGGTGACGGGTTGGTGGCGGCTCGACCCGATCGTTGCGATCCTCGTTGCGTTGCAAATTATCTGGACCGGTGGGGTGCTGATCAAACGCTCCTTCGATGGACTGATGGACAAGGCGATTCCTGATGATGAGCGCGCAGCCATCGTGCGTGTACTGGATGGATTGCGGCGCGAGGGCTTTGACTATCACGCGCTGCGCACGCGTCAGGCTGGGCGCAAGCATTTCGCCGACGTGCACGTATTGGTGCCCGGCAAAATGAGTGTTCGCGACGGCCACGATCTGGTCGAGCGGATCGAAAATGAAATGCATGTACAGGCACCCCACGTGGAAGTGCTGATACACATGGAACCGCTGGAGGATCCGAGAAGTTGGGACGACCCGAAGTATCCGTTGGCGGGGACGTAAGCAGTCTTGGCAGCGAAGACATTGACGCGTAAGCCTACGACCATAATGAGAATTCAGCATGACAACTGAACAAGAATTTCTCGACGGCGCTTGCACCTGCCGCCATGCGCGCTTCCGCATGACGACCAAGCCGCTCATCGTTCACTGCTGCCACTGTCGCTGGTGTCAGCGCGAGACCGGCGCATCGTTCGCGTTGAATGCGATGATCGAATCTGATCGTGTGCAACTTCTGGAAGGCGAAGTTGAGGTTGTCGATACGTTATCCAACAGCGGCAAGGGGCAAAAAATTTCCCGTTGCCCCAAATGCGGCGTTGCGGTGTGGAGCAACTACGGTGGAGGTGGTGACACGGTTCGTTTCGTGCGCGTCGGCACGCTGGATGAGCCTGATCGCCTGCCGCCGGACATCCACATTTTTACCGCGTTAAAGCAGCCTTGGGTCGTATTGCCACCTGATACGCCTGCATTCAGCGGATCCTGCAAGGCCGCTGAATTGTGGCCGGCGGAGAGTCTTGCGCGGCGTGCGGCGCTGCAGGCGAAGTAGGGCGAAAACACCAGCACTGGTGCGGCTCTCAGGCTAAATATGTCTGTAAAGCCGCGCCAAATGGCGATCCGCGTTGTTTTGTGCGGTCAGCCAAAACTCAACACCACATCCCAAAGCGCCACCAGCGCATCGCGCTCCTGTTTGCCCGATGGCGCGTCGTAGCGGGCCAGCAGTGATTTTCTGCCGTCGATGCTGGCGCTTGTGAACAGCTTGTCCTTTTCGTTCAACGCTTCACCGGCGAAATACATCTGCGTCACGAGTCGGCTGGTGCGCCCCTTGATGTCGAAGTGAATGTGCGGTGGCCGTGACCAGCCATCGATCCCGGTCGAGTAGGCGGCAGGCTTGACGGTCTTGAATTGATAGTTGCCGTCGGCATCGGTGCGTATTTTTGCGTAACCCTCGAAATTGGGGTCGAGCAGCGCCGACCCCTGATCACCGGGGTGGCTGTAGCGACCGACCGCATTGGCTTGCCAGATTTCCAATTGCGCATTCGCAATCGGCTCGCCACGAACGTTGGTCACGCGGCCACTGACGTAAAGAATCTTCCCAAGCGCACGACCTTCCTTGCCAGCGATAACGGTAAGATCGGCATCCTGATCGAGGGGCAGCGTGATGGGGAAAAACGGTCCCATTACTTGCTCGTTCGTCGGTCGGAGGCGCGACTGCTGCGCGAAAGCAGAGGACATGACGCCGACCAGTGCTGCGCCGGTGAGCGCTGCCGATGCTGTGAGCATGCCGCGGCGGGTGACGCCGATGTGATGGCTGTGGCTGGGCACATGAATGTGGTGGTGATTTTCTGCGGTTGGTGCGGTTGGTGCAAGTAGTTTTGGCATGACAACTCCTTATGCAAATGGAAAGAAATGAAATACGGTGCGCACCGCGCATGTGCTGTGACTCGTGCGCGATGCGCACCCTACGAAGCTTTTCCGTCCAGTCGTTTTTTGTATTCGGATGGTTGATTCATTTGTTGCTCCTGTTCAATTTTTCTACCGTTGATGGCTCGTTAATCCAAACCCCAATAAATTGTCATTTCGACCGCAGGGAGAAATCCGCTTTTTCTTGACGTCGTCAACAGCAGATTTCTCACCCGATGAGGCCGGGTTCGAAATGACAGTGACGCAGGGCGCGCATTGCGCACATCGGGTGATGCGTGTGCAATGCGCACCGTGCCTGGTGCTTAGGCATTGAGAAAATAAATGTCCGGTTTATCCACGACACCGACTTTTTGCATGGTGTCTTTTAATTCCTGGGACTCGGCAAACGCCTTCGCGCGACCGAGGTCGGCAGCTTCAAAAAAACCGATGACTTCATTCGGATTGTCAGCGCCTTGCAGCACATATTTCTCGCTGAGTCCTGCCGCGTCGCGGGTGGCGCGGTGCGCGTCGTAGCCGCGTTTCCAAATCGCAAAATCTTTCACCTTGTGGCGGAACATCACGTAGCTGGCCATAATAACTTTCCCTTCGGTTAGCTTGTGGTTGAGAGGTGTTTCCATGCTACCTCTCGCACTGGCGCGGCGTTAAAGCCATTTATGCGCTGCAAGCCGCGCCAGTGCTAGAGTTTAATCGAAGTGCAAGCGCGCTATCTGGTACGGTAGCTGCGACGGGCAATGTTGGTCGAGCAGTCTCTGAAACGAGCGGCGAGTTTGCCTTCGGCCGTATTCGCATCGGCAGCTGCATTGCCGTATGCGTTTGAGCCCTTGCCGAAGGATTCGATATCCTTGGTGCGACCGACCCAGACCATCGAATCGAGGTTGCTGCTGTAGACCGGCGACAGGATCTCGGCTTTATAGCCTTTCGGCTCAACGAGCGTGTTGAAGTCCTTCACGATGTCCAGATACTTGGCCATCGTGCAGCTTTCCTTCAACTTGAATTCGATCACGTCGACATAATCTGCCTTGGCGATCAGCGGGCATGCCAGCACGACGAGTAACGGTGCGATTTTGAAAATCTTGTTCATTTTGTAGGCTCCTTGGTTGTGGGTGAAATTCAATTGTGTTGCTGGCGTGGTTGATTGCAATTGAGTCGGTTGCCAGCGCATCGGGCCGCTTCAATTTTGGCGCTTGCTATTCCTTCGAAGTGCGCCCGCCGTGGTCGCCGATCATTACCCACTTGTCGCCCTGCTTCATCAGGATGTCAGTCCAGCGACCTGAGCTTTCTTTTTCTTTGCCGGCTTCATCCTTGGTAATTTGTACCCAGTGGTAGTCAGCGAACGCGACATTGCCGTGGATCTTGATGGCAACAGGCTGCACGTCGTAGACCTGCGTCTTCGAAGTCTTGTGTCCATAGGTGATAAATTTCCTTGCCGCGTCCTTGCCACTCGGGACGGCGCGATTGTTACTCCACCCCATGTAGTCGGCGTGAAAGTACGCGAGAAAGCCTTCGGTATTGCCGGCCGCATCCAGTGCCCAATACGCCTCAACGTTTTTCCATACCTCCTTCTGCGGCGCAGACCACTCCTGCGCAAGCACCGGGTTGGCTGCAAACATCATCAGGCTCGCTGCACAAAATACGGCGAAACCACTGGTTATATTTTTCAACATGGTTACTCCCTTGAATGTGTTGGAAGAGAAAATCTTGTTCATTTCGTAAACTCCTTGGTTGTGGTGGACATCAATTGCGTTGCTGGCTTGGTTGATTGCAATTGAGTCGGTTGCCAGCGTATCGGGCCGCTTCAATATTCATTTGCATGTCGGCTATGTGGTGCGTCGGCCAGGCGCGGTGGCTTCCGGCCCGATACGAGCACCGCATTTGCGCTTGCGAAAAATCCACCCGTTGTCGCTGCGCGGGAAAGACTCGCCTGCCAGCGCAACGACTCCCCGGCATCGATCACGCCAGCGGCTAGGGCCTCAACGGCCACGTGATCCAGCCGCAGGATTTGGCGGGCGATCGCCACGTCGGTGATGAATACCGGATGCACATTGACTGCAATATCCTGCAGCCCACGGCGATGAAACATGCGATGCAGGTGTCGTCCGGAATAGGGATTATTCATCATGTGTGTGGCGTGAAATTGCACCAGTCGGCGCTCAAGGTCGGTCTCATCGGTGTCGATGGTGAGCGTGGCCCAGTCGGTGTCGATGATCACCAGTTGCCCGCCTGACTTGGTCACCCGCAGGATTTCGTCGAAGGCACGCTCCGGATCGAGCAAATGCTGAAACACCCGCTCACTGCGGCAGGCATCGAAATAGCCGCTGGGCCAGGGCAGCGCGGTGGCGCTGGCGTGGTGATGCGAGACCCACGCGTCGACCCTCTCGGCCTTGGCGCGCGTGTCGGCCTCTCTTACCATTGCCACGTCGTAATCGACGCCGTGGACTTCGCCGTGTGACCCGACGATGCGCCCGAGTGCGACCGTATCGATACCCGGTCCGCAGCCCAGATCGAGCACCCGCGCCCCTTTGCTAACCGCCATCCGTTCGAAACTCTGCTGCTTAATGCCCGCGACCAGCGCGGCGGCGGCATTGAGGTAGTCAGCGTTTACGTAGCCTTTGGGAGAGCACATGGTTCTGTTTCCGGTTTGATCGGGGATTGATTCAGCGTTGCACCGAAGTGCGTTGACTGGGCGAGACGTGAACTATCGTCCTTAAGTCCATTCAGGTCTTTGGTTGCGACCTTAATTGTTCTGAATCCGCGCCGGCGTCGGTGTTGCGCCGGTGTTGTAAGATGCGTATAGGCGTAAGGGGGGACAATGCCGCAATCGAACATCGCTGCCGAACTCGTATTCGACCGCTGCATCGTCCGCTGTGAAGCGCGGCAAGTCGTCGTCGACGGCCAACCCGCGAAGCTGGGCGCACGGGCGTACGACTTGTTGCTGGTGTTGATTGAGCACCGCGACCGCGTGGTCAGCAAGAACGAGCTACTCGAAATCATCTGGCCGGGGCTGGTGGTCGAGGAAAACAATCTGCAGGTGCATGTTTCAGCACTGCGCAAATTGCTTGGCCCGCAGACCATCGCCACCATTCCCGGTCGCGGTTACCGCTTCACCGCAACGCTTGCAACTTCCGCCGCCGACGTTGGCGATGCTGTTGCGGCACCCGCTTCCATGCCAACGACTGTCGCGCCGGCTCAACTCGCGCGCCGATCCTCTGACCGCACCACCGAGTCGCCGACCTTGTTCGGCCGTGACCTTGACATAAAGACGCTCACCGGGATCATCCATGCACATCGGCTGGTCACCATTGCCGGCGCAGGCGGCATCGGCAAGACCGCGCTGGCGCAAGCGATTGCACGGGCCATGGCAGGCGACTTCACCCACGGCATGGCGCTCATCGATCTGGCACCGCTTACCGACGGCGCACAGCTCGCGCCGACCATCGCCAGCGCCTTGCAGGTGACGCTCCGTGGCGACCATGCGGGCGACCTGGTGCGCGCGTTGGCCGCTGCGGTGCATGATCGCCACATGCTGATCGTGCTGGACAATTGCGAGCACCTCGTAGAAGCGGTTGCGCGTCTGTCGAGCGCGCTGCTGGCGGCGGCACCAACGCTGCACTTGCTGGCCACCAGTCAGGAGCCGTTGAAACTCAACGACGAGCAGGTGTATCGCGTCGGTACGCTGGCACTGCCGACCGGAATCACACTGGCCGAGGCAAGACTCGCGGGTGCCGTGCGGCTGTTCGAGAGTCGCGCGCACGCGGTCGATGCGCGCTTTGTGCTGAACGACGCCAACGTCACCGCCGTGGTGGATATTTGCGCGCAGCTCGACGGCATCGCATTGGCCATCGAGCTCGCTGCCGCCCGCGTGCAGTTGCTCGGCGTGCAGGGTTTGCGCGACCGCCTCGGCCAACGGCTGTTTGTATTGAGCGGCGGTTCGCGGGTGGCGGCGCCGCGCCACCGCACGCTGCGTGCGGCACTGGAATGGAGCCACACATTACTTTCCCCGGAACAACAAGCGGTGTTCCGCCGGCTCGGCGTGATGTCCGGCCCGTTCGGTCTCGACGCATCGCAGCAGGTGGCAGCCTTCGAGGCAATTGACGAATGGGCGGTGCTCGATCACCTTGGCGCGCTGGTCGAAAAATCGCTGGTAACCGTTGAGCAAAATGAAACGGGAGAAATGCGTTACCGCATGCTCGAAACCATGCGCCAGTACGCGCTCGAAAGGCTTGCCGAAGCCGGTGAGCAGCAGGCCACGCGCGAACGGCATCTGGCGTGTTTTTTAGCACTCGCAGAGGCGGCCAAACCGCAATTGTCGGGCCCCGATCAAGGTGCGTGGTTAAAGCGACTGGAGCTCGACCGCGACAATCTGCTTAGCGCGCATGGCTGGTGTGATGAGGCTGAGAATGGTGCCGAGCGGGGATTAAGGCTGGTCAATGCCTTGATGCGCTTTTGGCTTAGTCGCGGCCTCCTGGTGCAAGGCCATCAGGCGACCATCAAAGCGCTGGCGCGGCCTGGAGCCGAGCGCCATCCCTTGCTACGCGGCGAAGCGCTGCTGCACGCCGGCTCGCTCTGCGCCTACCGCAATCTTGATGGCGAAGCGGACAGGCTGTTGCAGGAAAGCGTGGCGCTGGCGCGTGCCGGCGGTTTCAAGGAATTGCTGGTGAACGCGGTATCAAAGCTTGGCTTCGTGCGCTTGAGCTTGCATGATTGCCTTGCGGCCCGCGCCTGTCTGGAGGAGGCGCTCGTCCTCGCACGCACGCTGGCCGATGGTGCTGCGCTCATCAGTCAGGCGACGACGGCGTTGGCCGAGCAGGAACGCATCGAAGGCCATCTCGATGCAGCCGCGCTCTTGTACGAGGAAAGCCTCGCGCACGCGCGGGTGCTTGGCGACCGGCTGCGCACGATGATCGTGTTGAACAATTTATCGATGGTCGCCGTTGCCACCGGTGACGAGTCGCGTGCGCGTACCTTGCTCATCGAGTCCCTGGATATTTCCGACGAGCTAGGATCCAAACGCGGTCGACTGGTGGTGATGGAAGTTTGTGCGGGACTCGCCGCGCATCTGAAAGATTGGCAACTTGCGGCGCGCTTTGACGGCGCGGCCGATATTCACACGGTGCAAATGGGTCGGCGTCGCGATGTCGCCGACGCCGCGTTTTTAGCGCCGTTCGTGACGCGCGCGCGTGAAGCACTCGGTGAGGCGGGATATCTGGACGCGCAGGCGGTGGGGAGGGCGTTGTCGTACAACGATGCGGTTGATGCGATGCAGCAGTGGCTGCGGCAGGGCGCGAAACACAAAGTTGATGAGGGAAGCTGCTGAATTTATGGCTGAAGAGCCGCGCCAGTGTTTGACACTGGAAACCCGCGCAAAATCGCTACGCCCACTCCGGCTGAAAATTGGTGTGCCCAATATCAAACTTCTCGCGCAGTGAAGCGTTGATGCGCAGCACCAGCGCCGAATAATCAGCGACTGCTGCAGGTGTTACGCGCACGTGCGCGGTGAGGCAATTGAAGCGCTGCGAAATTTGCCAGATGTGGACATCGTGAATATCCAGCACATCCGGAAATTCTTTCAACACGTGTGCTTTCAGTGTCGCCACGTCGATGGGCGAGCCCTCCATCAGCACGTGCAGCGAATCGCGCAGCAGCGTCCACGACCACTTGAGAATGATCACCGCCACAATCAGTGCCAGCAGCGGATCGATCGATAGCCAGCCGGTGTAGTGGATAACGATGAGGCCGATGATGATGGCCACCGATGACAAGGTGTCAGTCAGCATGTGCAGAAACGCGGAACGAATGTTCAGGTTGCTCTGGTCACCGCGCATCAGGATCGCGCCGGTGATGAGGTTGATCACCAAGCCGACGGTGGCGATGATAAGTGTGACGCCAACGTTCACCGGCTCCGGCGTGAACAAGCGGCTGATGCCTTCCACCACGATCCACACCGCCGAGAAAAGAATGGTGAGGCCGTTGACAAATGCGGCAACGACCTCGACGCGGTAATAGCCGAAAGTCTTCTCCATATTGGCCGGGCGCGAGGCCAGCACAATCGCGCCCCAGCTCAAGCCCAGCGCGAAAGCGTGCGTGAACATGTGAATGCCGTCTGACACCAGCGCCAGCGAATGCGTCAACAGCCCGCCAATGATTTCGGCCAGCATGGTGGTGACGGTGATGACGAAGCTCGTCAGCAGAATTGATTTGTCGTGGGCGCGGTAATCGTGACTGTGCGTCGCATGGTCGTGACCGTGATCGCTGTGGTCGTGCTCATGCGCCTTGTGGTCGTGGCCGTGCGGCTCGTGCGCAGATTTTTGGGCAACAGCGATAGGCGCGTGGCCGGTGTCGCCGTGTACGCAGTGTGGCTCGTCGTGAATGGATTTGTTGCGTGCGGTCATAACTTTATTATAGTGCCGCAGAGCAATGTTGGCGGGGAGACTTGTGAACGGCGCGCATGAATGTGAAGCAAAAATCGCCCTCAATCCAAGCGCTATCCAGTTAAACCATCGCTCGAACGACCGGTTCGCGATAGCGTCAGGCGGCCACTCTTTGCAACAGCGCTTCTTGCGCGAGAGCGTTAAGACTCATGCCTTCTGCTTCGGCAACAAATGCCAGCTTTTCATGCAACTCAACCGATATGCGGAGGTTGAATTTGCCGGAAAAGTTGCGTCTTGGCTCAATGCCTTTTTCGCGACAAACTTCTAAAAAAACTTGCAAGGATTTTTTGAATTCGGATCGAAGCTCCCTCGGATTCTTTCCATAAAAGTCGGCACCACCCGTGAGACCCAATACCTCACCCCGAAATAAATCGAGATCAGCATCGTACCCAATCTTTGCGCTATAGCCATTGAGGTTCATTAGATTCATGTTGCAACTCCGTGTTGTTCAAACCATTTCCGAATGCTCGCGACCGCACCCTTGTCGGTGTTTGGGGAAGGATGTGGGCGATGGAAGACACGAACTTCGTTAAACAAAACAACCGCAATTTAAGTGCCACAGCGCTGCAACAGTACGCTCGGTTTGAGGGCTAATAAGTGGGAAAAAGCGCGACGCACTTTTGCGCCGCCCTATTAGGCAAAGCGAACAACTTAACCGAAATGTTGAGCCTCACGATGCCCACCTTGCCACACCCTGAAGGGCGACGAACGCCCAAGGCGCAACCATAATGCATGCCGTGATGGTTGATAGTGTTTTCGTAAGGCGGGTCGGTGGCACCGCCTCCGTCTTCGCACGGCGAAGAGCCCATAGAGCGCTGCCACCCGCGACAAAGCACGCGATGAGGTAAGCGAAGACCCCCGAAATGCCAACCAGCATGAGTATGGTCAGGTCGAAACCGCGAGTCCCCACCGTGAGCGCTTGGACAAGCATCAACGCCACCCATAGCGCCATCGGAACTAGGCCAATGAAACTTAGGACATCGGGATCAATTGCGATGCTGCGGGTAGCCATGATCGTGAGGCTTAACGACCAAGGTAAAAAGAGGCGCACTTTCGCGCAGTCGAGCGACCGAAGGAAGCGTTTTTGACCGCCGTGTTAAGGCTTTGGCTACTCATACTCTTTGCATTCGGTCGGCCGACTTTGCTTCATCGCGATTGCCTGACGAATTTTGTCAAAGCATCCTGGTGCTAGGGATTTCTTGGGGAGAAAATCCGGGGCGGGACAATAGTCCGGTTGTGCAGATACGACCATACCGTTTTTATAGCGACACGATTGCGCTGGATCCTTCGGATTTAAGTCGTTCCACAACCGTACAACTTGGCCTTGCTCGATTACTACGAGATCCATGACTATCCATTTCGACCCTCGCAAGCCCCACATGCTTTGACATCCGCTGTAGGTCGCCCCGATGTTCTTTGCACGTGGATAGATCAAGAATTTGTTGCCGCGCATGGCCTCTTCGCCAGATTCAAGCGGCGGGTTCTCCATGGAACAGTTTAGCCCGTCAGGCCGCACTTCGACTGCTATTGCGTACTGTGTAGCCAGTATCCCTAGCAGGGTAACGATAAGAGAAAAAGCGCGCATGGTTAAGCCCCAATTAGTCTTAGACAACATAAACGCCCCTTAACAATCCGGAGTGTTGTCTAACATGCCGACGATGCTTCGAGGAATAGATTTCATATTCAAAGAATTATGCCGCATTCTTAAAATGGAGTACTCCACTAACAAAAGGCACGAAACACACATGCCTGCGAGACGCCCCAAGTGAAATGGAGCGGCAGGTTGAACGACCACTCGTGCTCTCAATTGGCAAAGCCCCTTCACCCCAATGCCAGCCCGCTCACCCCCAGCACCATCCCGAACGCCGCAATCGTGCGCCGCGTCGCATCGCCTTCTTTCAACACATGCGCGCCTAGCAATGCCGCGAACAGAATCGATAATTCGCGCGCGGGTGCGACGTAACTTACCGGCGTGAATACCATCGCAGTCAATACCAGAATGTAGGAGAGCGGACTCAGCACGCCGATGGCAATCACGGTCTTGCGATGCTCCGTCCAGGCGCGGGTGATGGCACCGGGTTCGCGCTTCATCGCCAGCGGCGTGAGCATCGCGATGCGCGAGAGATTCGCGCCCCAGTCGAACAATACTGGTGGGATCAGCAATACCGCCACGGCTTGCTTATCCCACACGGTGTAGCTTGCGATCATGCAGCCGCACAGCAGTGCGAAACCGGCACCGGCGCTCGCGTTTTTGCTGAATAATTTTGCGGGGTTGCCGGTGAGCACCAATGCGGAAATGAGGATCAGCACCGCACCCGCCAGCGCCAGCGCGGACATGCGTTCATTGAATATCAGCGTGGCAACGACGATGGTCAACAGCGGCCCGGTCGCGCGTGCGAGCGGATAGACGACCGATAGATCGCCGCCGGAGCGGTACGCGCGATCGAGCAGCAGGAAATAAATCATGTGCAGCACGCCGGAGCCTGCGATGACGCCAACCATGATTGACGTGAACGTAAAATGATTGGCGAAAATAAGGTAGAGCGAAAACGGTGTCAATGCGACCGTGGCAACGATGGCCGACAGCGTGAGCACGCCGATGCCGCCGCCGCATTTTTTGAGTAAATAATTCCAGCTGGCGTGAAGGAGGGCGGCGGTGAGGACCAGGGATAGGGCGTAGAGGCTCAAGGTTTTTTTACTGGCAAAAAGTAGTGTAGAGCAAGCATTGGCGGGTGTTTCGGAGCAAAAAACGTCTGGGAGCCGCGCCAGTGCTTGTGTCTAGTATTCGTCATTCCCGCGCAGGCGTTGAGGCATGCCTCAACCCCAGCGTCGTTCGACGAGTGACACTGGTTTCCCGCCTGCGCAGGAACGACGTAGCGCAGTTCTCTTCCACCACCTACGGCCGCATCGCGTGAATGATTTCCAGATAATCCTCGCGCGCTGCATTGAAATAGCCGTGGCGAATCAGGCAGTCGAGCGCCACCAGCACTGCGTCGACCGTGAACGCATGCGGCATCGTTTCGAGGCGTTGCAGCATATCCGTCATCGGCACACATTCAAAACCGCTAACCTCGCCATCCTGATTTTGCGGCACGAAATTTGTCGGCAAGTCGATGTCGTGAACAAAAATGATTTCGTGGTGCAGGCCCTCTTCGACTTCGCGTTTGCAGCGCAAAGCGCCTGCGCTGTTGATGGTCTTCGCCAGTGCTGCGGAAATTCCTGCCTCTTCAAGACTCTCTTTCACCATATTGTCAAACGGCGACATGCCGCGCGGGATGCGACCGGCGGCGAGATTATCAAGTTTGGAAGGATCGACAAATTTGCTGTCCGCACGCTGCGCGATCCACATGTGCGGCGCGCCATTTTTGACGGTGAGGCCATTCAGATGTGACGCGTGCATGGTTAAGCCGAAGTGCCGCGTAGCGGCGCGCTCGAGGTGAAACAAGGGCTGCGAATAAAAAGTTTCGGCGACCGTGACGAGTTCGTTGCGCCAGCCGTTGATCACGGTTTCTGTGGCGAGAGATTCAACCACCTCAGCAATGGCTGCGCTGCGATGCGCGGCGGTGTCGAAATTTCCCAACATGCCGACGCCACGCGGTCGCACCGAAAAAACATTTGGCCATTCACGCAAGCGCTCAGCGAATGAACGTTTCATCCAGCCAGCCAACACGCCCTCGACCGTGAATGGCAGCAAGGAATCGGCCGGGTCAAACGCGCAGGCGGCTTGCACAAAATTGTCGAGGTTTGTTTGCATTGAAGTGGGTGAGTGATTTTGACAATGGTAGTCTAAACCCATAGACTTTGCGGCGTTGCGCGGGGTGAGGATTTTCGAGCGGCGACATGCTTTTTCGCCGGCGCGCTTTTAACAACGAAGCAATGGAGCAGTGCATGAAGGTCATCGTAATGGGTGCCGGCATCGTGGGCGTCGCGAGTGCGTGGTATCTCGCCAAGTGTGGGCATGAAGTGACGGTGATTGATCGCCAGCCCGGCGCCGGGCTCGAAACCAGTTTCGCCAACGGCGCGCAGATTTCCGTTTCGCAATCGGAGCCGTGGGCTAATCCCTCCGCGCCTTTCAAGGTGTTGAAATGGTTGACGCAAGAAGACGCGCCGCTGCTGTTCCGGCCAAAATTTGAATGGCATCAGCTGTCGTGGGGCATGCGCTTCATGATCGAGTGTTTACCGTGGCGCTTTCGGCACAACATTCGCGAGATGGTCAATCTTGGTTTATACAGCCGCGTGGCGCTACAGGAATTGCGCGCTGAAACCGGCATTGAATACGATCACCTGACGCGCGGCATTTTGCAGTTCTATACCAATAGCGCCGATTTTGAAGCGGGCAAATCAGCGTCTGTTTTGCTGCGTCAATACGGCATTGAGCGTGACGTAAAAACGGTGGATGAAGCGATTGCGATTGAGCCGGCGCTGCATCAAATCCGCGACCGCCTCACCGGCGCCACCTATGCATCGACCGACGAATCGGGCGATGCATTCAAGTTCACACAAAATCTGGCGACGCTGTGCCGCGCCAAAGGCGTTGCGTTCAAATATGGCGCGACCGTAGAAGCCATTGAAACGGATGCCGGAAAAATCAGCGGCGTGCGTTTGCGCCATTCGACCGGACACACTGAAACCGACAGCGCGGACGCGTACGTGTGCGCGATGGGCAGCTACAGCTATCTGGCGTTGAAGCCCATCGGCATCACCATTCCCGTTTATCCCGCCAAAGGCTATTCGGCGACGCTCTCGACCGAAGGCTACGAAGGCGCGCCGATGGTGAGCCTCACCGATGAGGCGATGAAGATTGTTTTTTCGCGTATCGGCAATCGCATGCGCATTGCGGGCACAGCCGAGCTAGATGGCTACAGCACGCATCTTTCGCTGGTGCGTACCGAGGCACTGGTGAAGCGCGCACGCGAATTGTTTCCGAATGCGGCAGATTATGATCATCCCGTTTACTGGACGGGTCTCCGTCCCGCGACGCCGTCGAATTGCCCGCTCATCGGTCGCACGCGCATTGCAAATTTATTTCTCAATACCGGCCACGGTACGCTCGGCTGGACCGAAGGATGTGGTTCGGGGCGTGCGCTGGCGGATTTGATTTCCGGGCGAACACCGGATGTTGATTATCAATTTTTGCAATAGGCGATCATGACAATAATCTCGCTTGCCGATATTCAGGCCGCGCGCGAAGTCCTCAAAGGGCACGTCGCCAATTCGCCCTGCATGTACTCGCGTACGCTATCGGAAATCACCGGTGCAAAAATTTATCTCAAGTTTGAAAATCTGCAGTTCACGGCGAGCTTCAAGGAACGCGGTGCGCTGAACAAACTGGTTTCGTTAACGGCTGAGCAAAAGAGGAACGGCGTGATCGCCGCATCAGCGGGTAACCACGCGCAGGGCGTTGCGTACCACGCGACGCGCTTGGGCATTCCCTCCACGATTGTGATGCCGAAATTCACGCCCAACGTCAAAGTAGAAATGACGCGTCGGCACGGAGCAGAGGTCGTGCTCTTTGGCGAAAATTTTGATGATGCCAAGGCGCATGCGGTGCTGTTGTCCACCGAAAGAAAGTTGGCTTTTGTCCACCCGTACGACGATGAAAAGGTCATCGCGGGCCAGGGCACCATTGCACTCGAAATGCTCGAATCATTTCCGCAACTCGAGATGCTCTGTGTGGCCATCGGCGGCGGCGGCCTGATCAGTGGCATGGCGACCGCCGCCAAGGCGATCAAGCCGGATATCGAGATGGTGGGCGTGGAAATGGTGCGCTTCCCATCGATGCTGGCAGCGATCAATGGTACCGCCGCGACATTCGGCCAATCGACGATTGCCGAAGGCATCGCGGTGAAGGAGCCGGGAAAAATAACCAAAGCGATTGTCGAAAAACTGGTCGCCGATATTGTGCTGGTGGACGAAGGTGATATCGAGGAAGCGATCGTGCTGCTGCTGGAAATAGAGAAGACCGTGGTCGAGGGCGCGGGTGCGGCGTCGCTAGCGGCCGTGATGAAACATGGTGCGCGTTTTGCAGGCAAGCACGTGGGCCTGGTGCTGTGTGGCGGCAATATCGATCCGCTGATGCTCGCTGAGATCATCCAGCGTGGCATGGTGCGTTCAGGAAGGCTGTCGCGCCTCAAGGTGGAGCTGCGCGATCTGCCGGGTGCGCTGGCGCGCATCGCCGGCGTGATTGCCGACGCCAACGCGAATATCGAAGAGGTGCATCACCAGCGCGCATTTACCAATCTGCCGGTGCAGACGGCGGAAGTCGAGTTCGTGTTGAAGACGCGCAATTACGCGCATTGCGAACAGATCGTTGCCAAGCTCGGTGAAGTGGGGTTCAAGGCACGGGTGCAGCGCAACGACGAATGAGTTGTGCCGCGTTTGCGGGATGCTGAGACTGGCATCTCGCTATCTGATTTGGGATCACCTGACAGAAGGCAAGCGCATCGCCGACACTTGCGAAAAGAAATAACGATCCACGAATCGCTGGAATAAAAAACGGGAGTATCGGCTCCCGTTTTTTATTTTCATGCCGGGCAGTTGTTCACTTTACAAATGATCGCAGCTTGTAGGTTGGGTTAGGCAAAGCCGTAGCCCAACACGCGTTGCTTAAGTTAGCGACAGTTGTTGGGCTACGACGCTGCGCGTCTAACCCAACCTGCGCGCCTAACCCATGTTAGGCCGCTAGCGATCGCTGCAGCGCGCCGTAGCGTGACTGAAGCGCAGCCGGCAGATGGTACGCAAGCTTGGTCAGTAATTCATCATGCAGCGTAAGCTCCTGCCGCCACTCGGCCTGATTGACCGCCGTGATGTCCTTGAACGTGGCCTCCGGAAAATCCGCACCGTGCCAATCGAGATCGCTGTAATCAGGAATGTTGCCGAGCGCAGTTTGATGCGCGTGCGCTTTACCTTCGACGCGCTCGATGATCCATTTCAGCACGCGCATATTGTCGCCAAAACCCGGCCAGACAAATTTGCCCGCTGCGTTTTTGCGGAACCAGTTGACGCAGTAGATTTTCGGCGCGGCGTTTGTTCCACCCATGCCGACTTTCGCACCAATATTGACCCAGTGGTCAAAATAATCGGCCATGTTGTAACCGCAGAACGCGATCATCGCAAACGGGTCACGGCGCACCACGCCGACCTGCCCGGTGATGGCGGCAGTGGTTTCGGAGCCTAAGGTGGCGGCCATGTATACGCCTTCGTTCCAGTTGTTCGCCTCCGTCACCAGCGGCACCGTGGTCGACCGGCGGCCACCAAAAATCATCGCCGAGATCGGCACGCCATTTGGATCATCCCACTTTGGATCGAGCGAGGGGCAACTGGTCGCAGCGACCGTGAAGCGCGAATTCGCATGGGCTGCGAGCCGCCCGCAGTCTGGTGTCCAGGCCTTTCCCTGCCAGTCGGTGAGATGGGGCGGAGGCACTTTGCTCATGCCTTCCCACCACACGTCTCCATCGGGCGTGAGAGCCACGTTGGTGAAAATGGTGTTGGCCTTTACCGATTCCATGCAGTTCGGATTGGTCTCGACTGAGGTGCCCGGGGCCACGCCGAAAAAGCCCGCTTCGGGGTTGATGGCGTACATTTTTCCATCGACACCGGGCTTGATCCACGCGATGTCATCGCCCACCGTGGTCACTTCCCAGCCCTGTTGCTTGAATGATTCTGGCGGGATCAGCATCGCAAAATTGGTTTTGCCGCAAGCCGATGGGAATGCTGCGGTGACGTAATGTTTTTTGCCTTCAGGCGTCTTCACGCCGAGGATCAGCATGTGCTCGGCGAGCCAGCCTTCGGCACGGCCCATGACGGAAGCGATGCGCAGCGCAAAACATTTTTTACCGAGCAGCGCGTTGCCGCCGTAGCCAGACCCGTAAGACCAGATTTCGCGCGTCTCCGGAAAATGCACGATGTATTTGTGTTCAGCGTTGCACGGCCACACCACATCTTTTTGCCCCGCCACCAACGGCGCGCCAATTGAATGCAGCGCTGGCACGAATGCGCCATCGTGTCCCAGTACCTCGAGTACTTTGCTGCCCATGCGGGTCATCAGTTTCATGTTCACCGCCACGTACGGCGAATCGGAAAGCTCGATACCGATATGCGCGATATGCGAGCCTAATGGCCCCATGCTAAATGGCACCACGTACATGGTGCGGCCGCGCATGCAGCCATCGAACAGCTTGTTGAGCGTGGCCTTCATGTCGCCCGGTGCCACCCAGTTATTGGTCGGGCCCGCGTCGTCTTTTTTTGCCGAACAAATGTAGGTGCGGTCCTCGACGCGTGCCACATCGCTGGGGTCGGAGAGGGCCAAATACGAATTGGGTCGCAGCTTTTCGTTGAGTTTTTTGAAGGTGCCCGCCGCGACCAGCTCACCGCACAGGCGATCATATTCAGCGTCTGAGCCATCGCACCAGTAAATGCGATCAGGTTTGGTGAGGGCGGCAATTTCTTCCACCCAGGCCAGCAATTTTTTGTTGGCCGTCGGCGCGTCGTTCATGCGAACGGGTTTTGCCTGAGCGTGCATGGTGATTCCTCCGGTAAAGCGCCATTCGTGTGGCTTGAAACGCGATCAATGCTGCTCGCCGCGTTTTCGTGATTTGTGAATCAATAATTATCCCACATCGGGATATTGAAAGCTGCTACAGCGCGACCGGATTACGCGGATGAACGTTGAAGCGATTGTTGTCCGTAACTGCGGAATTTTTCGATGACCTCGCGCATTTCGGTTTCACTGAGCAGAAGCGGCTCGCCGATCTGCAATGCCTGCCAGTACATGCGTGCGAGCGATTCGACCTCGACCGCCAGCGCCAGCGCCTTTTGCAAATTTTCCCCGCAGGCGATCATGCCGTGATGCGACATGAGGCACGCCTTGCGATCACGTAACGCAGCCAGCACGTGATCCGACAATTCCTGCGTGCCGAAGGTGGCGTACGCTGCACAGCGGATATCGCTGCCGCCGGCGACCGCGACCATATAGTGAAACGGCGGGATGCCGCGATCCATGCAGGCGAGCGTGGTCGCGTAGGTCGCGTGGGTGTGGACGATGGCGTTCACCGCACCGCGTGCGGCGTAAATGTCGCGATGAAAACGCCATTCGGAAGACGGCAGCACACTGCCTTCATGCGTGCCGTCCGTGTTCATCGCGACGATCTGTTCCGGTTTTGTTTCCTCGTATGCGATGCCGGTAGGCGTGACGAGAAAGCCGTGTTCAGTGCGCGCACTGACGTTGCCTGATTTCCCTTGATTGATGCCCAGCTCATTCATGCGCAGCGAGGTGCGGATGATGTCATTGCGCAATGATTTATGCGGAAGGTGATCGAGATTCAGGAATGCCATGGATATTACCGTGAAGATGAAACGGGAAAAATTGCATCAAAGCGGCGCAGCTTCGCAGTGTGTCCCTCTCCCGCCTGCGGGACAAGGGCACACTTGAAGCGAAGCAGAGGGTGGCCGACAGGCCGGGAGAGGGGGAGCAGCGCAAAATAAATCAACATATTTTGTTGTTCTAACTCGTAGCGCCAATTGCAGCCGCAAGCTGCGTCGGCGCAAACACGCCGTGCTCGGTGATGATGCCGGTCACCAGCCGCGCCGGCGTCACATCAAATGCAGGATTGCATACCGGCGTATTATGGTCAACAACAAGCACTGGAGCGGCTTCTGGCGGCATTGTGCCATGCAAGCCAATAACGGTGCGCACCTCCATTTCGGCGCGTTCCTCGATTTCAATTTCTTTCAGCGCGTCGGTCAATGTCGAATCAATCGTTGAATTCGGCAGCGCCGCATAAAAAGGAATGCCGTTATCGAACGCCGCCAGCGCTTTTAGATAAGTGCCGATTTTGTTGGCGACATCACCGTTTTTCGATACCCGATCAGCACCGACCAGCACCATATCGACCTTGCCGTGCTGCAGCAAATGTCCGCCCGCGTTATCGACAATGTAGGTGTGCGGCACACCGTGGCCACGCAACTCCCACGCGGTAAGCAAGCCCTGATTGCGTGGCCGCGTTTCATCGACCCATACATGCACAGGTACGCCCGCATCGTGCGCCTTGTAGACGCAGGCGAGTGCGGTGCCCCAGTCGACGGTGGCGACCCAGCCGGCATTGCAGTGGGTGAGGATATTGACGGGACGCGCAAGCTTTTCATATAACGCCCGGATCAGTTTCAAGCCGTGATTGCCGATGGCTTCGTTGGTGGCGACATCGTCATCCGCCAGTTTTTGTGCGAACACCCACGCCGCGTCGGCACGCGCATGTGACGGCAGCGGCGACAGCGTGCGCTTCACGGCGCTAAGTGCCCAGCCGAGATTGACGGCGGTCGGGCGGGTAGTTAGCAACAGCGCAACAGACGCGTCGAGTGCGGCGTCGCTCGCGTTCTGCTGCATCGCGATGGCCACGCCGTACGCGGCAGTCACGCCGATCAGCGGCGCGCCGCGCACCTGCATGGATCGAATCGCGTGAGCCACTTCGTCGCAGCTCGTGAGGGTGCGCGTCTCGAAAGCAAACGGCAGGCGCGTCAGGTCGATGATGTGGACAATGCGTTTATGGTCGTCGCACCAAATGCTGCGCCAGGATTTTCCGTTGACTTTCATGACGCGAAGTTTATGCGATTTTGCCGCATACGTTCCACGTGTCATTTGGGGCGCAAACTCGCTTCGTGTAAAATACCACATTCCAACTCTATGTAGCTGGGGGTCAACATGACCAAGTATATTTTCGTTACCGGTGGCGTGGTTTCTTCCCTGGGCAAAGGGATTGCCGCCGCCTCTCTCGCCGCCATTCTCGAATCGCGCGGCATCAAAGTGTCGATGATGAAGCTGGATCCGTATATCAACGTGGATCCGGGAACGATGTCGCCTTTTCAGCACGGTGAAGTGTTCGTCACCGATGATGGCGCGGAGACCGATCTCGATCTTGGCCATTACGAGCGTTTCGTCTC
>JAYVXF010000281.1:0-3735 GCA_043793345.1 Betaproteobacteria bacterium
CGCGATCTCGCGGATGTAGCGGATTTGCTGAAGGTTCATTGACGGTCGATATAACGGTGTGCGATGAATCGTGATTGTAAAGGCATTTTGGTTATTACGACGCACAAGTAGTTCGCGCGTTCCAAATGGAATATCAGGCAACTGCCCGAAACCTAAGAAAGTTGTCTCCCCGGCGAAGGCCGGGGCCTAATTTTGTTGTTGCACCAGAGAGTTACGAAAATTGGGTCCCGGCCTTCGCCGGGATGACAGGGTTTTGATAAGCCGTACACTTAAACAAACTCTAGCACTGGCGAGCTTCTCATGGCATTATCGCCCGGAACTCCGCACCAGTGCTTGACTTTGGCGAAAATATGCCGGGTATGCGAATATGCAGCTGTAGATGTATTTCCTGAAAATGCGAATCAGAAAGCTTGCCATGCCGCTTGCCGATACCGTAAAAAATAGTTTCAACGCGCACAACGTTCTGCAATTTGCACTCAGCCACGCATCGTCCGGAAGCGCGTCGTGAGCAGCGTGCTACCGCTCACACCCGCCCCGTCGCGGATGGACGACGATGCGTGGGATGACCTGCTCAATTACATCGAAGAGCATCGCGTCATCCCGATCATCGGTCCCGAGTTGCTGAAAGTTGAAACAGAGTCCGGACCGCGTCTTCTCTACGATTGGATCGCCGAAAAACTTGCGGCGAAGCTTGCCGTCGATATCACCCGTTTGCCGCAGCCGTATTCGCTCAACGATGTCGTCTGCTGGCATCTGTCCACACACGGGCGGCGCGAGGACACTTACACGCGCATGCGAACGATACTCCGCGAGGCCACCTTTGCCCCACCTTTAGCGCTGCGCCAACTGGCGCAGATTACTGACTTCGATTTGTTCGTCACCACCACCTTCGATGGTTATCTCGAACAGGCGATCAATGCCGAGCGATTCGGTGGCGCGCAATCGACCGAGGTGATTGGCTACTCGCCCAATCGGGTGGCCGATCTTGCGACCGAGCGCGAAAATTTCCAGCGGCCAGTTGTGTACCACCTGCTGGGTCGCGTCTCGGCTTCACCCACGTATGTGATTTCGGATGAGGATACGCTCGAATTCGTTTGCGCCTTGCAAAGCGAGCACCTGACACCGGAAAAATTATTTCACGAGCTCGAATACAACCACCTGCTGCTCATCGGCAGCAATTTTTCCAATTGGCTGGTGCGTTTATTTTTGCGCATGGCCAAGCGCCGCCGCCTCTCCGACCCGCGCGATGTCGGTGAAGTGCTGGCCGACGATCACTCGGGCAGCGATGAGCGGTTGATGGCGTTTTTGCAGCAGGTGAGCTTGCGCACGCGCGTCTACACGGGGGCGGAAGACTTTGTCGATGAATTGCATCGTCGCTGGATGGCGCGGCGCGGCGGCAATGTCATCGCGCTGGACGCGACCCACCAGCGCTTTCTGCCACCCGCACTCGAGATGCCTGACAGCGCCGTCTTCATCAGCTACGCGCGCGAAGATTTACCCGCCGTCCATAATCTGAAAGCGGCGCTCGATCAGGCGGGCATCAAGGTCTGGTTCGATATGGAACGCCTCGAAAGCGGCGATGACTACGACCGCAAAATTCAGAAAAATATTGCCCGTTGTGCCTATTTCATTCCGATCATTTCTGCCAATACCGAACGCAGGCTGGAGGGATATTTTCGTCGCGAGTGGAGCTACGCGATTGACCGGGCGCGAAACATTGCTGATGGCGCAGTGTTTATTTTGCCGGTGTGTGTCGATGAGATCAACGAAGGTGATGCGCAGGTGCCGGATAAATTCAAGTCGGCGCATTTTACGAAGTTGATGCGGGGTGAGGCGACGGCGGCGTTTATTGAGCGGTTGAAGTTGTTGTGTTCGGGGAGGGTGTGATAATGGCGAACGCTTCCCCTCTCCCGGCCTGTCGGCCCCCTTGCAGGGCGCTTTGCCCGTTGCATCGGGCAGCCGTTCAGCAGGCTAGGCGCATGCGCCTCGAAATCCCTGCTTCACCCTCTCCCGTGAACGGGAGAGGGACCAGCGTGACGAACGCGCTTCCCTCCCCCATCTGCTTCCGCTTACCGGTGAAGGAAATACCGCGGCTACTGCGGCACGAGATCGTCGCCAAGTTCCCTCTCCCGTTTACGGGACAAGGGCACACTTGGAGCGAAGCAGAGGGTGGCCGACAGGCCGGGAGAGGGCGCTCGTTAATTAAATATCGCGCCATTCTTGTGAGTCACGCATGATGACTACCCCCGAAACCACCTCCGTCGATCCGCAAAACCCGTGGCTTGGCCTCGCCTCTTTCACAGAAGAAACGCGCCAATATTTCTACGGTCGCGAAGAAGAAGTCGCCGAACTCGCCCGCCGGGTGCAGCGCAAACTCCTCACCGTCCTGTTCGGACAATCCGGCCTCGGTAAAACATCGATTCTCAATGCTGGCATCGTTCCGCGATTGAGACCCGAAGGCTATTGCCCGGTCTACGTGCGTATCGACTACTCACCCGAATCGCCGCCGCCATCAGACCAAATCAAGCAGGCAATTTTCCGCGCCACTGAATCCTCCGGCACCTGGACACAGCCGGGCACGGCTGTAACCGGCGAATCGCTGTGGGAATTCTTGCACCATCGCGACGACATTCTGCGCGACGCTGCCGGCAAACCGGTCATCCCGCTTTTGATATTTGACCAGTTCGAAGAAATTTTTACGCTGGCCCAAGCCGACGACGCGGGCAGAAAGCGCGCTGCGCAATTTATCGAAGACCTGGCCGATCTGGTTGAAAATCGTCCGCCAAAAGAACTCGAAACGCGTCTGGAAAACGACGACACCATCATCGAGCGATTCGATTTTGGTCGGGCGGACTATCGCATCCTGATTGCGCTGCGTGAAGATTATTTGGCACACTTGGAAGGCGTGAAATCCGCGATGCCCTCGATCACGCAAAATCGCATGCGGCTCGCGCGCATGAACGGGCAACAGGCGCTGGCGGCGGTGATGAAGCCGGGCGGCAAGTTGGTCTCGCAGGAAGTGGCCGAAGCCATCGTGCGCTTCACCGCAGGCGGCTCGGAGCTGCCGAATGCCGAAGTCGAGCCGTCGCTGTTGAGCCTCATCTGTCGTGAACTCAACAACGCCCGCATCGCCCAAGGCAAAAGCGAAATGTCGGCCGATCTGCTGGCCGGCTCCAACGAAACCATCCTCAACGAATTCTACGAACGTGCGCTGGCGGATCAGCCACCTGCCGTGCGTAAGGTGATTGAAGACCATCTGCTCACCGAATCCGGCTATCGCGAAAATCTCGCCGAAGAACGCGTACTGAAAGCCTTCACCGCCGCCGAAGCCAAGCCTGACGCGGCGACCACACTCGCCACGCTGGTCAATCGACGGCTGCTGCGCATTGAAGAACGCCTCGATGTGCGACGGGTGGAACTCACGCACGATGTGCTTTGCGGCGTGGTAAAGGCCAGCCGCGAGCAGCGCCTGGAACGCGAAGCTTTGGACGAAGCCGAAAAGAAACTGATCACGCAAAAAACGCGGGAACGGGCAACACGCAAGGCGCTGATCCGCGCCCGTCAGATTGCGACGGTTTGTGCGGTGCTGGCTATTGGCGCGGTCATCAGCGCGGTATTCGGCTACCAGAGTACGAAGCGCGCGCAGCGCGCCGAGGCCGATGCCCAGAAGGTGCGTGTGATGGCGGAAGGCTCACGCGGCGAAGCGGAAAAACTGGTGGTGTATTTGCTTGAAGA
>JAYVXF010000282.1:0-3716 GCA_043793345.1 Betaproteobacteria bacterium
TTTGCGCGCACCCGCTGAGGCCTGCATGATGACCGGCGAATCGGTCTCGGCGGCCGCCTCCATGATCGCCTGCACCTGCTCCAGATTATTGACGTTAAACGCCGGCAGGCCGTAGGCGTTTTCTGCAGCGTGGTCGAGCAGTTGGCGCATGGATACGAGTGGCATGGATCTCTCCTTAAAAGCCGCAGCGCGCGCCACGGGAATGGGCGGCGGTTGGGCAGAGTGTGATTTTAACGCGATGGCGGCGCTTGGTCATCGGTTGCGTAGGGAAAATTACTAGGCTCTAGCGCTGGAGCGGCGTTTCGGGCGTTTTATGCCTGTGAGGGGCGCCGGTGCTGGGGTTTTGTTACTTTTTTCCAGATGGAAAAATAGTTCACGGTTTATTACATTTTCAATTGCCGTCATTCCCGCGCAGGTGGGAATCCAAGTGCGTTTGCTGAGTGCGCCGGTAAAAAGTTATTCGCGCAGGATTTTTTCTCACAAGATAATACCGCTTACGCATTGGTCCCAGCCCAGACGTGAGCTTGCGCTTCCGCGTCTGCTGCTATCGTATTGAGGCGCGCTGCACAAACGACACCGCGGCTTCACGCATGGTTTGCGGAAATGGCGCACCTGCGAACGAGTGCATGAACCCGTATCCCGCCTCAGACTGCTTGTTCACACAGCAAAAACGAACATACAAGTCAATTGGCGTACTGCTTTGGTCGAACGCGCCACTTATGTCTACACACGGAGCAGACGTGCCGCTAACATTGGTAATATCCAACCGGCGAACTATCCATTGTTGGGGCAAGGATCTTTTTATCTCTTTGTTCGCATGAACAAGAAATTGCTTATCATTCTTGAATAGTGGCAATTTCAAGGTCGTTATCGATGGGGTCGCTACGCGCTGCCCTTCAACTTGTGCCTGAAGCGTCACGCGATCCCACTTACATTGCAGAAGATTTTATGTTTTAGGATCGTTCGGCGGATGGACGGAAATCTTACCGAGCACGCACTCTGTTTTCGGCGGAACGACAGGTAACGGGCCATCGATACCCTTAAAGTACTCATCGCGGGCAATCTGCATAAATTGTCCAACGGTAAGCGATTCATAGGGATGCTCCAACCCTGATTCTTTCGCTTTGGTCATGAAGGCAGAACTCGCGTCTAACCCAAGCGATTCACTAAGCAAGAGCGCAAAATTGCCAAAGCACTGCATCCCATACCGTTCGCCTTTGAGGCGCTTGATCGTATCTGATTGCTTAAAATTGCGTTGATCCATCTTCATCGAAGCGGTCAGGGCATCCAACACTGCGCCATCAACTTGCTCAGGAAGCAATCCCGCGGGACGAATAAAGGGGCAACTCTATCCGGCCTGACTGGGCAGTGACGGTATGAATACCAGTGCCGTCAACGCCATGCTGAGCATGAATTTTGAAAAACGACTGACGTTCATGTCGCGTTGGTCTTCGTTTAATCGTGGTGGCAGGTGACAGGTGGCAGAGTCAGTCGTTTGGGCACAACGCTTGACCCTAACCTATTGTCTTGTGAATCAATTTCCCAACACCCAGAGGGTCAAGCCGCTATAGGCAATGCGCGCTGAAATCGTCCCGCGCAGATCCCCTTGATGGTGATGTCTTCATCGAGCTCCTCCCACCGTGGTGCATAGCCGTTTAGGCGCAAGGAAGCCTTCTGCAGTTGTTCATTCGTTGCCGCACTCGGGCGATCAAAGCGATCAGCAGGAAATCCCAACTGACGACCATCGGTCAGTTCTACAAAAACGGTGCGGTAATCCACCCACACACGGGAGGCGAGTACTTCAGTTTCAGCGGTGGTGGATTTCATGATATTTTTTTTGTAAAAAAATGCGATGTTCAGCGCACCTATGCAACCATTCTGCGCGCACGAGCCGCCCCAACGCTAGACTTCAGCGGTCGAGCCGAGCCAAACCCTCAAGCCCCCCGCTGCTCCCCGAGCCTGACGATCTTCATCGTATTCGTCCCGCCCGATTGCCCGATCGGTTCGCCCATTGTGATGACGACGATATCGCCGACCTGCGCAACACCGTTGTCGAGCAATACCTGTTCGGCGGCGATCATCAATTTCTCGCGGTCATGGCCTTCATAGGCGAGCGTGAAGGGACGCACGTCGCGCATCAGCGCGGTCTTGGTAAGTGTGCCGTCCTCGGGTGTGAGTGCGTAGATCGGTACGCCCGAATTGAGGCGTGACATCCACAGCGCCGTCGAGCCGGATTGCGTGAGCGCGGCGATACAACGCACCTTCAAGTGGTGCGCGGTGAACAGTGCTGCCATCGCAATCGATTGATCAACCCGGGTGAAGACGCGGTCGAGAAATTCGCGGTCGAGTTTGTTCTCGGCACTTTTTTCCGCTTCCTCGCAAACCCGCACCATCGCCTCCACCGCTTCCACCGGATAGGCACCGGATGCGGATTCGGCGGACAACATCACCGCATCGGTACCGTCGAGCACCGCATTGGCGACATCGGATACTTCAGCACGCGTCGGGATCGGCGAGGTCACCATCGACTCCATCATTTGGGTGGCGGTAATGGTGAGCTTGTTCATCTCGCGCGCCATGCGGATCATGCGTTTTTGCAGTGCCGGCACCGCGGCGTCACCGACTTCCACCGCAAGATCACCACGCGCGACCATGATGCCGTCGCAAGCCTTCATGATATCGGTGAGCGCTTCGTGTGTGACCGCTTCGGAGCGCTCGATCTTGGCAATCAGCAGTGCGTGACCACCGGCCGCGCGCATCAGCTCGCGTGCCATGTACATGTCCGCGCCGCTTTTTGGAAATGACACCGCCAAAAAATCCGCACGAATTGCCACTGCGGTCTTGATGTCTTCCATGTCTTTCGATGTCAATGGCGGCGCGGTGAGACCGCCGCCTTTCCTGTTGATGCCTTTATTGTTTGACAATACCCCACCGACCACGACCTTGCATTCGATGCGGTTGCCGCGAACTGACAGCACTTCGAACACAATCAGGCCATCGTTCAGCAGCAATATGTCTTTGGCTTTCACATCGCGTGCGAGCTCTTTGTAATCGATGCCCACTTGCTTTTCGTCGCCCAATTCAACATCGGCATCGAGGACGAACGTGTCACCGGCTTTCAAAAGTACTTTATTGTCCTTGAATCTGCCGACGCGGATTTTTGGCCCCTGCAAATCTGCAAGAATACCAACGGTGCGGTTCGCTTTTTTCGCGAGTTCGCGAACCAGGCTGGCGCGGGCAATGTGGTCCTCGGCCTTGCCGTGTGAAAAATTCATGCGGACCACATCCACCCCTGCGTGGATGAGACGCTCCAGCACGTCCGGTGCCGATGAGGCGGGGCCGAGCGTGGCAACAATTTTGGTGGCGCGTGACATAACAGTTTTTCCTTTATTCATTTCTGCCGACACTCGTGGCGCGGTGAAACATTTTTAGTCGTCATTTCCGACTTGGCGGGAATGACGGAGTATTAGTTGTTGCTTTGATCCAAGAATGAAATGAAATGCGGCCACCAACCGGTGGCCAAATTCATCGACTGCCAGTAAATACGCAGCATGGTATTAACCTGCGGCGCGTTGTTCCAGAATTTCTACAGCGGGCAACACCTTTCCCTCAAGAAACTCGAGGAACGCTCCGCCGCCTGTGGAGATATACGACACCTTGTCGCTGATCCCGTACTTGGCGATTGCAGCCAGTGTATCGCCGCCACCCGCAATGGA
>JAYVXF010000283.1:0-3715 GCA_043793345.1 Betaproteobacteria bacterium
GTCGAGCACGCAGATGACGGGTTTTACGTAGCGGTGCAACTGGTAATCGAGCCGATATTCGTCGATGAAAAAATCGTGGTGCTGCGTGCCGCCATTGAGTGCGCCCTCGCGCAATGTGCGGATGTCACCGCCTGCGCAAAACGCTTTTTCACCTGCGCCGCGCATGACGATGGCGTGGACGGTTTGGTCTTTCGTCCAGCGCGTGAATAAATCCGCCATCGACAGGATCATGTCGTGGGAAAGTGCGTTCAGCGCCTGTGGGCGATTGAGCGTGAGGTGGGCGACGCGGTTGCGGATGTCGACGGTGATTTCGTCGTTGGCGTGGGATGAATTCATGGGAGGTGACGATGATTATTTTACGGGTTCCTCCCTTAAGAAAAGGAAGGAAGTCCTGCGACTTTGCGATCACCGCAAGGACACACGCTAATTATTTTTCCATTGCGGTTTCCGCTTTTCCAGAAACGCAGCGACGCCTTCTTTTTGGTCCTCGAAATCAAACAGATCCATAAATCGTTCGCGCTCCACCGACAGACCCGCGCTGCGCGGCACGCCGTTACGCGCGCTGTGGATTAGCGATTTGCAGAATTCCACCGACTTCGGACTCAAGCCCGCAACGCGTTCGGCCATTGCCTTTGCTGCGGCCAGACTTTTACCTTTTTCGACGACTTCTTCCACCAGCCCGATGCGCAACGCGGTTTCGGCATTGACGCGTTCGCCGGTGAGGATGATGCGCTTGGCCCAGCCTTCACCGACCAGCCACGGCAAATTTTGCGTACCGCAGCCAGCGGGCAACAGCCCCACCGCAGGCTCAGGTAGCGCCATTTGCGCGTGCGGTTCGGCGATACGCATATCGCATGAAAGTGCGCATTCGAGTCCGCCACCCATGGCGTAGCCGTTGATCGCGGCAATCGTCACGAAGCGGGCATTCATGAGCGCTTCAAATGCAGCACCGAAGAGCGCAATGAATTCGCGCGCAGCAACTTTGTCACCTTGAAAGCGTTTCAGGTCGGCGCCGGCCGAAAAGAATTTTTCGCCTTGGCCGGTGATAACAGCTGCATAAATATTTTTGTTCGCGTTCAATTCGGCTGTGAGCGCTTTCATCGCGTTGAGCGATTCCGGTGTCCAGGTATTGGCCGGCGGATTATTGATGGTGATGATGCAGGTGTGGCCTTCGATGACGTGCTCAATCATTTGTCAGTCCTTTTTGTACAACTTGATAATGCTCGAAAAATCCAGCGCGCCATGTCCCATCGCGGAATGCATTTGATACAACTGCTGCGCCGCCGCGCCCAGCATCACCGGTTGCTTTGCGGCTTTTGCGGCTTCAGTCACCAACGTCAAATCTTTAAGCATCAAGTCCGAGCCGAAGCCACCCGCGTAGCCGCGTGATGCAGGCACATTTTCCAGCACGCCGGGGTAAGGATTGTAGGTGTCAGAACTCCAGCAACGGCCGCTCGACGAATTGGCAATGCCCGCAAATACCTTTGGATCCATGCCGAGTTTTGCAGCCAGCGCCATGCCTTCGGCGGTGGCAATCATTTCGATGGCGAGCATCATGTTGTTGCATATTTTTGCGACCTGGCCGTTGCCCGCGCCGCCACAATGCACGATGTTTTTTCCCATGCATTGAAGTATTGGTTTCGCTTTCTCGAAATCGGCAATATCGCCGCCGACCATGAACGTGAGCGTGCCCGCTTCCGCGCCTCCGGTGCCGCCGGAGACGGGCGCATCGACCATGTTGTTGCCGTGCGCACGCGCGTCCATCGCCACGTCGCGCGAGGTGTGTGGGTCGATGGTGGAGGAGTCAATCAGTAGCACCCCGGGTGGCACACAATTCAGGATGCCGGTGCCTTTGCCGGTGTAGACCGAGCGGACATGCGGCGAGGAGGGCAGCATGGTGATGACCAGCTCCACACCCTGCGCGCACGTGGCGGGGGAAGTCGCAGTTTCGGCACCGAGGTCGGCGAGCTTTTTCACCAGGTCCGGCATCACGTCGAAAATTTTCAGCGTGTGGCCGTGCTTCAATAAATTGCGCGCCATGGGATTGCCCATGTGGCCTAAGCCGACGAATCCGATTTTCATGATTTTTCCACCAGCCAGACAACTAACGCACCCGCATGACAAATCCACATCAAAATCCCGAAATATCTCTCCATGCCGCGACTTGGTTGCCATGTAGATGGCGCACCGACTTTTTGGAAAAGGATACCGGGATTAACGGCTGAAGACAGTCCCCCGAACATCAACCCAAGTGAAAAAAGCGCCCCCGCATAGTAGCCAAGAAATGCTTTGTAAACAAACTGTAGTCCAAACATCACCGCGAAGAGCAGCGAACAGTAAAATGCGATCCTCAATTTATGCGGCGCGATCTGCACGTAGAGTTACTTCAACGAAATCGTCGTATTCACCCCGGTACTCACCGCCGCATCATCAAACCAGCGTGCCGTCACGGTCTTCACCTGCGTATAAAACTGAATCACCTGTTTGCCATACGGGCCCAAATCGCCAAGCTTGGAGCCGCGCGAGCCGGTAAAGCTGAAGTAAGGCACCGGCACCGGAATCGGCACGTTGATGCCGACTTGCCCCACATCGATTTCGTTTTCAAACTTGCGTGCCACCGCGCCGGATTGCGTAAAGATGCCGGTACCGTTGCCGAATGGATTGGCATTGGTCAACGCAATCGCTTCGTCGAGCGTATCGACAGAAACGATGATGAGCACAGGCCCGAAAATTTCTTCGGTGTAGACCGTGTGATGCGGCTTCACGCCGGAGAAAATCGTCGGCGCGATGAAATTTCCGTTCGGGTAGCCATCGACTTTCGGCGCGCGACCGTCGAGCTCGAGCTTGCAGCCTTCGTCGATGCCTTTCTGGATCAATCCCTCGATGCGCGTCCTCGCCTGTTTCGACACTACCGGTCCCACATCGGTATCTTTCACCGTGCCGCCGCTCACTTTCAGCGTCTTGGCCTTGGCAACGATATCGGGAATCCATTTGTTGGCCTCGCCCACCAGCACCGCGACCGAGGTCGCCATGCAACGCTGACCGGCAGCGCCGAAGCCGGCACCGACCAGCGCGTTCAGCGACTGATCCTTGTTGGCGTCGGGCATGATGACGGCGTGATTTTTTGCACCCATCATGCACTGCGCGCGCTTGCCGTGCGTGGAGGAAAGTTTGTAAACGTGCTCGCCGACATGTGTTGAGCCGACGAACGAGACCGCCTTGATCGCAGGATGCGTGCAGAGCATGTCCACCGCTTCCTTGCCGCCGTGGATGACGTTCAGCACGCCCGGTGGCACACCTGCTTCAATGGCCAATTCCGCGAGCAGCATCGGCGTCATCGGATCCTGCTCTGAAGGCTTCAGTACAAAGGTATTGCCACACGCAATCGCCATCGGGAACATCCACAGCGGAATCATCGCCGGGAAATTAAATGGCGTGATGCCAGCGCAGACGCCGATCGGCTGACGGATGAAATAAGTGTCGACACCGTTGGCGACGTTCTCGGCGATTTCTCCGAGCGACAGCGTGCCGATGGCGCAGGCGTGTTCGACCACCTCCAGCCCACGGAATATGTCTCCCTCAGCGTCCGGCAAAGTTTTGCCCTGCTCGGCGGTCAAACACGCGGCAAGTTTTTTCATGTCGCGGCGAATGAATTCTTGTAGTTTCAACATCACCCGCGCACGCACGCCGATGGGTGTGTTGCGCCAGGTCTTGA
>JAYVXF010000284.1:0-3707 GCA_043793345.1 Betaproteobacteria bacterium
GCCGATCAACTGATCGCGTTCAAGCGCGACCGCCAGGGCGCTGCCGTTGGCCGCAAACTGGCCAATGAATTTGGCTGGAAAATCGGCGACACGATTCCGATCCGGGGCACCATTTTTTCAGGTACCTGGACGTTCACCCTGCGGGCGATTTTTGACGCGAAGGACGACACCACCATCACGCGGCAAATGTATTTTCACTGGGACTACGTCAACGAATGGCTGAAGCAAAAATACCCGAAACGCACGGAGCAAATCGGCACCTTCGTGATCGAGGTCGATGATCCGTCGCGCACGGCCGACATTGCCAAGGCGATTGACGCCGAGTTCAAAAATTCGCTGGCCGAAACGCTTACTGAAACGGAGAAATCATTTCAGCTCGGATTCATTTCACAGATGGAGCAGATCATCATCACCATCCGCATCGTTTCGTTCGTGGTGATATTCATCATCATGGCGGTGGTCGCCAACACGATGGCGATGACGGCGCGCGAACGATCAACCGAGTACGCGACGCTCAAGACCCTGGGCTTTGGTCCGGGCTTTGTCGCGGCATTGATTTTTGGTGAAGCGCTGATGCTCTCACTCATCGGCGGGGTGCTGGGAATTCTGCTGACGTTTCCGCTGGCCAAGGGCGTCGGGATAATTGCCGCCGCCGTTTTTGCGGTGTTCAAGGTGTCGGCATCCACCGTGCTGATGCAGCTCGCCTGCGCGGTGGTGGTCGGTGTCGTGGCCGCGCTGGTGCCTGGCTGGCGCAGCGCGCGCGTGAAAATTGTTGACGGTCTGAGGCATGTCGGGTGAAGGTACCTTTTCCCTACGTCTTCCGCAATCTGTGGGCGCGCAAACTCACCACACTGCTGACTGCCGGCGGCATGGCATTGGTCGCGTTTGTATTCGCGGCCGTACTGATGCTCGACGCGGGCCTGAACAGAACCATGGTCGGTACCGGCAGCATTGATAACGTGATCTTCATTCGCAAAGGCGCCGAGACGGAGATCCAGAGCGGCATCACCCGCGACCAGGCGGCACTCGTTGAGAGCCAGCCGCAACTCGCGCGCGGCGAAGACGGTCGCGCAATGGCCTCGAAGGAATCGCTGGTGCTAATTTCGCTGACTAAAACAGGACAGGACAAAGGCTCCAACATCGTGACGCGTGGCGTGTCGCCGATGGGACAGTTGCTGCGGCCACAGGTGAAGATTGTCGAAGGCCGCATGTTCAGGCCCGGCTCCGACGAGATTGTCGTCGGCAAAAGCATTCACGATGAATTCGACGGCGTGGCCATCGGCCAGAAACTGCGCTTTGCACAACATGAATGGCTCATCGTCGGCAGCTTCGATGCCGGCAAGAGCGCGTTCGATTCGGAAGTCTGGGGCGACGTCGAACAACTCATGCAGGCGTTCCGGCGCACCAACTTTTCTTCGGTCATCGTCAAAATGTCCAGCGTCGATAATTTCGATGCACTCAAAAAAAATGTGGAAGACGATATCCGCATTGCCCTCGAAGGCAAACGCGAGCGACTTTTTTATGAGGACCAGTCGCGCGCTTTGTCGACCTTCATTTCGTTCCTCGGCATTTTTCTTTCGGTCATTTTTTCGGTTGGCGCAATGATCGGCGCGGCGATTACCATGTATTCCTCGGTCGCCATGCGCACCGCCGAAATCGGCACCTTGCGTGCCCTGGGGTTCAGGCAGCCATCGATACTGGTGGCGTTTCTAACCGAGTCGTTGTTACTCGGCGCAGTAGGCGGATTGGCCGGGTTGGCGTGCGCGGCCTTTTTGCAAACCGTCACCATTTCGACGATGAATTTCCAGTCGTTTTCGCAACTCGCCTTCAGCTTTCTGCTGACATTCAAGATCGTGATTCAGACGCTGGTTTTTTCGCTGGTCATGGGTTTCGTTGGGGGATTTCTGCCGGCGTTGAAAGCGGCCAGGATGAAGATTGTGGATTCGTTGCGGGCGGCTTGATGTTGATGCTTCCCAATTTCTAAAGGGGGAAACCCTCAGCCGCTAAAGCGAAACTTCAAGATTATCGATAAGTCGCGTCGCGCCGATGCGCGCAGCAGCGAGTACCACCAGTGCATGGTCACCCGCGATTGGCGGCAAGAGATCAAGCTGACGGCAGATCGCGACATAGTCTGGTCGCCAGCCTCGCGCAACAAGTGTCGCTTGCGCCTTCGCTTCGAGCGCCATGTAATCGCGATTGCCTGACTGTAGCGCCGCCACAATTTCCCGCAATGTCGCGTTGAGCTGTGGTGCTTCCGCACGCTCGGTGGCATTGAGATAGGCATTGCGTGAAGACAGCGCGAGTTTATCGTCGGCGCGCACTGTTTCGGCGAGCAACATCTCAATTGGCAAATTCAATTGCCGCACCATGTTGTCGAGCACGCGGCACTGCTGATAGTCCTTCTTGCCGAATACCGCCACTTGCGGCTGCACGATATTGAAAAGTTTCAGCACCACCGTGGCGACACCGCGATAGTGTCCCGGTCTCACTGCGCCTTCGAGGATGTGCTGAATTTCCGGCGGCTCGACAACATACGTCTGCGGCTCTGGATACATTTCAGATTCATCCGGGGCGAACACGACATCGACGCCGGCTGCGCGGCATTTGTCGCAGTCATCAAGCAGTGTTCGCGGATACTTGCCGAAATCTTCCTTCGGGCCAAACTGCAAACGGTTGACGAAAATGGAAACGACGACGCAGCTTTTTGTTGCCGATTTTCTTCCTGCCTGATCGCGCGCTATGCGCATCAAGTCGAGATGCCCTGCGTGCAGACTGCCCATCGTCGGCACAAAGGCGATCTGCGTTTCCATTTTCAGGCGCGCGCGAAGCTCGGCAACAGTGTGAACAATATCCATCGTTACGGCCAATCAGGATGCGTTGAAATACTCGCGCCCACCGCGCAAGTTTTCTATGCGTTTCACCAACATCGCCAAGTGTTCGCGATTATCAGCAAAGTTAAACGGATCGCTGTTCACGATCAGCAGCGGTGATTCGCGGTAATCGTAAAAGTAGCGCGTGTAGGATTCCGACAAACGCATCAGATAATCCTCACTGATGCCCTTCTCCATCGGTCGCGCACGGCGCTGGATGCGCGTCATCAACGGACCGACCGAGGCCTGCAAATAAATCACCAAATCGGGTGTCGGTGCCTGCGGCTTTAAGTGATTATAGAGTTGCGAATAAAGGTTGAATTCGTTGTCGTCCAGCGTGAGTCTGGCAAATAGCGCGTCCTTGGCTAGCATGTAATCGGCAATCGTTTTCCTTTCAAACAAATCCGGCTGGCGAACCGAGGCCAGTTGATTGATGCGCTGAAACAGAAAAAACATTTGCGTGGATAACGCGTGCCGCCGCATGTCGCGATAGAACAGCGGCAGGAACGGATTGGCGCCCGGATCTTCGAGCAGCAAATCGGCACCGTAATGCTCGGCAAGCAGCCTCGCGAGGGTTGATTTGCCACAGCCAATTGGCCCTTCGACGACGATGTAGCGATATTTCATCGCGTGATATTTCTTGAAAAAACGTCGCACGCGCGAAACCGGCAACGATGCTGCTTAACGTTTATAAAATATTTCGCCATCACGCCAATATGGATTCGCATAGGGAACTTCTACTATTGATCTTTCCATAACTGTGTGACAGCGGCTCCCCTCTCCCGGCCTGTCGGCCACCCTCTCCCGCTCGCGGGAGAGGGGCTGGGGGAGAGGGCG
>JAYVXF010000285.1:0-32064 GCA_043793345.1 Betaproteobacteria bacterium
ATCCGAACAGTTGCCCACGCACCTGTGGCTGGCCGCAAACGAGACCGGTGCGGGCGCGCTGCTGCTGCAAAAGCTGCCGAAGGCCGATGAAAAAGATGCCGACGGCTGGGCGCGTGTTGAGCAACTCGCCGCCAGCGTTGCCGAGGCGGAATTGATCACGCTGCCGGCCGAACAATTACTGGCGCGGCTGTTCAGCGAAGAAGACGTGCGCGTCTATGAAGCCAAGCCGGTCAGCTACGCGTGCAAGCGCGACGTGCAAAAAGTCGAAGCGATGTTGCGTTCGCTCGGTCGTGCAGAAGTGGAAGCGACGCTCGCGGAACTGGGCATCGTTGAAGTGAAGGACGACATCTGCAACCAGGTTTATCGCTTCGATGCGGAGGCGGTGAAGCGCTTGTTTGGGTAGCGGTGGAGCGTGAGATTTTTACGGTTTCGCTAGTTATAAAGTCCAGAGCTGGCGCGGCTCACAGGCGATAAATGGCTGAAACACCGCACCAATACTAGATTTTCATCTGTTTGTCGAACGAAGCCGCTGCTTACCGTCCCCGATGACCGCGAAAGCCACCGGTGCCGCGATGTCCACCATAGCCACCATAGCCGCGATACCCACCATAGCCGTAGTAGCCATAGCCGCGCGACAGCCCAATGGACAGCCCCAGCAGCGGCAAATACGGCGCGCCATAGTAGCCATAGTAGGACGGGTAGTAATAAGGGCTCGGTGAGTAATAGCCAGAATCCGCGTACACCCGCTCCACATAACGCGGCTCGACCGAAACCGTTTCCGAATAACTGCGATCACGATCCGCGTCCCAGCCTTCGGTGCTGCGCACGACACGGTAAGGCCGATCACGGTCGGCATCCCAGCGCTCCTCGTAGACAGCGTCGCGATCCGCCGCGACCGGCGTGGTCACGGTGCGCGTAACCGTGCGCGAGGTCACGGCAGGCGTGATTTGCAGGCTCACTGTCGCACCCGGATCCTGCGCCATTTGCGTCGTGTACTGCTTGCCGGCGTATTCGTAAACGACTTTGTAGCCAATGGTGCGCGACTCAAAATTGGTCACGCTACGGCACGCATCGCGCGAGCCCGCATCCGGTGCGCATTGCTTTTGCGACACACCGACTTCGCGCGTCACCGGCGTGCTCGACAGCACCTTGCCCACTTCTTCAGCCCACACAAACCCGGAAGCCAATGCCAATCCGGAAATCAGTAAAAGTTTTTTCATCGCCATCACCTCGTATCTGTCATTTCCCGCCGAATCGGCAGGCCATGATGACATAGACATTACACCTTTTAAAGCGTTCAAGTATTGCAAATTGTATCGGCACGACTTCGGTACATAATCAGGCTGGATTAAACGTTGAGACGACCATGACCACCACGCCAGACGCACCACTGACCAATGCCGAAATTTCGCATCTCGAAACGCTGCTTGCTTCGCCCGCGTTCAAACAGCAGGCGATGGGTCTGGACGAGATTCAGGGTTTTCTTTGCGCGGTCATCAGCGGTCCACAGCAGGTAAGCGCAGCGCTTTGGCTGCCCGCCGTGCTCGGCAATCCCGACTATGCGAGCGCTGATCAGGCGCAGGCGGTGAAAGATTTATTGTTGCGATTTCACACCGAAATCGTCGCTGATTTGGCGGCGGGCGAATCGCTCGGTCTCGTCCTGAACCTCACCGAGCCAGCCAACGCTGCCGCTGACGGCGAGTACGATTACAGCGCGTGGTGTCAGGCTTATCTGGATGGCGTGGAGTGTTCAGCCGCGCCGTGGACGGAAGCCGGGGACGAAAATGAAATCAACGAGCTGTTATTTTCAATCAGCCTGCTCGCGGGCGACATCGACGCCAAGGCATTAAAGCAAATCAAGCCGCGCGAAATGGCCGAGCTGTTAATTGAATGCCGCGAAGATTTGCCGATGCTGGCGGTGGAGATTTACAAATATTTCCAGTCGCTGCGGGACCGGCCGACGGTGACCGCAAAGAATCCCGGATCGACCGCGGCACAGGCGAAGCCGGCTAAAAAGAAATTGCACTAAGCGCGGTTTGGTTTTTGAATTTTGCCGCGCGGTGTCAACCCGCGACCCCACGCGGATGCGCGAGAAAAAAAGTCCACATCGCGTGGGTAGCGACGGCCTCGATCAGGCTTCAGAAAATCCACGCGCGGCTATCGGGCAATCGCAGCACTCATCCCGCCGCCATGCGATCCAGTGCAAATTTTCCCGCCGCCGCCGCGAGCACGCTAACGAATGTGCCCCACGCCTTGCTGGTAAAACGACTTGGCGATAACGCCCAGGAACAGTAAATCGAGCGCGATGATGACAACAGCGGTGGCGGCGTAAGCGGCGAGGTATTTGCTCATGATGAATAGTGATCGTTGGGAACATGGTGTTTGTTCAGCGCTGCGCGGTCACGCGCCAAATCACGTTACCAACATCGTCGGCAACCAGCAACGCGCCTTTTTTATCCAGCACCACACCGACCGGTCGGCCGAAAGCATTGCCCTCGGCGCTTAAGAAACCGGTGAGCACATCGAGCGGCGCGCCATCGCCGGGCTTGCCGTTATTGAATGGCACGAAACTGACTTTATAGCCGCTGTGGGGCTGGCGATTCCACGAGCCGTGTTGGCCGATGAACATGCCGTTGGCAAATGCTGCAGGCAGTGTCGTACCGGCCGATGAGGCCAAGCCGAGAGAGGCAGTGTGTGCTCCCAGCGCGTAATCGGGTGCGATGGCTTTGGCCACCAGATCCGGTTGCGGCGGCTTGACGCGTTCGTCAACATGTTGGCCGAAATAGCTGTAAGGCCAGCCGTAGAACGCGCCATCCTTCACCGAGGTCAGGTAGTCAGGCACCAAATCGCTGCCGATCTCGTCGCGTTCGTTCACCACGGTCCACAGCGCGCTGCTTTGAGGCCCCCAGGCAAGGCCATTCGGATTGCGCAGGCCGGATGCAAAAATGCGATGGGCACCGGTCTTGAGGTCGACCTCCCAGATCGCTGCACGCCCGGCTTCCACCGCCATGCCGCGCTCCGCGACGTTACTGTTGGAGCCGACCGTGACATAGAGCTTGGTGCCATCTGCACTGGCGATGAGATTCTTGGTCCAGTGGTGGTTGATCGGGCCACCGGGCAAGTCCACCACTTTCACACCGGGTACAGCGATGCGTTTGTCGCCGACTGAATAAGGGAAACGCAGTACCGCATCGGCGTTGGCGACATAAAGATCGTTGCCGATGAGCGCCATGCCAAACGGCGAATTTAATCCTTCCAACAACACAGAACGCACGTCCGCGACACCGTCACCGCTGGTGTCGCGCAGCAGCGTGATGCGGTTCGCGCTGGGCACTACAGCGCCTGCCCGTTTCATCACCATGCCCATCACCCAGCCCTTGATACTAAAACCCGTTTCAGGTTTCGGCGGGGCATTGGTTTCCGCAACCAACACGTCACCGTTGGGCAACACATAAAGCCAGCGTGGATGATCGAGGTCACTCGCGAATGCGGCGACACGCGACCCCGCTGCCGCCTGCGGCGTCGCGCCCGTCGGCCAGCCTTTGGCCGGCGCGATGTTAACCGTCGGGATCAGTGTTTTGTTGGGTGGTGGCAGCGTGGGCGTGGATCCGATGCCTGCCGATAACGGCAACGTTGCCACTTCGCCGCATGCCGCGAGTGCGAGCACCAACACGCCCAGCAAAGCGCGCAAGCGTGTTGATGCCATTTTCTTCGCGCCGTTAAAACCAGCGGTCAAATTTTTCCCATCAGCAGCAGCACGATAAGGATGATCACCACCAACCCCAATCCGCCGCTCGGTCCATAGCCCCAACTTTTGCTATGCCCCCAACTGGGCAGGGCACCGATCAACATCAGGATTAAAACGATCAACAGGATGGTTCCCAAGCTCATGATCTTCTCCTCGAAAGTGCAGCCGAAAAATTATTTTGGTGGGATTGGTGCGGGTGCCGGCGGTGGCGTGATGATCACGGTGGTGCTTTCGGCGGGCTTGCCAGCGTCGCCTTTCATCCCGTCGCTGCCGGTATTGCCGGTGGCGCCCTGCGGACCAGCAGGCCCCGGTACCGCAACCGGCACGGCGACTGGCGTGGCGGGAACATTCACAACGGTGGGCTTATCGCAGGCAGCCAGACTCAATGTTGCGAGCACGGCAGAAATCAATATCGAACTTTTCATGGTAAATCCTCTGGAAATATAAAATCGTGGCACGGAAGGTTGAATGTCGTCTGCGAATGATTGCAACGGGCAATTGCGCACGCGACGCAACCCAATATTAGGCGCATCCCGACTACAGTTCCGTGCGCTGCCGCACAAAGCGGCAAACTATTTTTTGCGTGATGCAGGTGTTGCGGCAGGTGTGGCCGCCGGTAACCGTGCCGCCCGTTGTGCCACGCGCCGGCAGCCCGCAGCCCCGCGCTTGGCGGCCTCTGCGTCGCCGGTGTCGATGAGCGGAATCAGCGCTGCGACCGGATTGATGAGCGCCAGCAAAAATGCGCTCGCCAGCGTACGACCCAATGGGCCCTTGTCAATCGACACTTGCGGCGCGCCGAAAGTGCCGCGCACGCGCAACGGCGTGCGCAAAGTGAGCAAACTGAAATCCTTCGGCATTACCGTCGCTTTCAAATCGAGTGCTTCGGTGGCCAGTGACAGCGAGCCGTCGAGCCAGATGGCGGAGTCGTCGGTGTCGACCACCATCACACGCGGTCGGAACGTACCGCCTTCGGCGACCAGATCCGCCACCGCACATTGCACTGGCAACGCGTCGTCACCTTTAAAAAACACGCCCAAACTTTCGGCCACATCAATACCGGCCAACTCAACGCCCAAGTGCGAGATCGCGCCACCGCCAAGCTCGGTGCGAAACTTGCCTTTCAGGCTACCAAGGATTTCCGCAGTTGATCTGCCGCGACCTTCGAGCTTGGTTGTTCCGCTTAAGCGTCCCGAGATAAATGGCGGCGCGCTGTTGGCGCGGGTCTGCTTGATCCAGCGTTCGAGCTGCACGCCGGCCCAGCGCAAGTTCACATTCCAGATCGCAGTGTCTGCCCGTCCGTCGAGTGCCACATCGCCTTTCAGTTCGCCCTGCCCGGTACGCGCATCGAGGTCGCTCAATGTCAACACGCCGCCGCTGACGCGAAGATGGGTGTGTAGTGGGCGCAACGGTTCCAGCAGACGGCTGTTCAGGTCGAGCTCGCCCATGTCGATCAACACATTCGCATCCATGCTGCGTAGCGCTTTCAAATCGAAAGGCCGGTCCGGCAACACCATGCCCCGGCCTTTTTTAGAACCCGCGACGGGTGTCACGCCAATCGTTGGACCGAGATCGGTTAACAACAAACGCTTTCCACCGAGGCGCCCCGATAACAGCGGCGTGCTGCGGCCGGCTTCATAGGTGAACGCGCCATTCAATTTGCTCGCACCCACGGTCGCATCATCGATCACCACGTACCAGGTGTCGCCGCGCCGAACAATCGCGCCGTCGGTGCGAAACGCAGAGGTGGTCGGCAGCGTCACGCCCAGCGGATCGCCCACTGCCGCCAAGGACGGGCCAATGACCGTGAATCGGCCGGTGAATCCACCGAGATGCGAAGCGTCGGTCGCGCTGCCTTTGAAAACGAGACTGGCGCGCCCCGCCGTCACATTTAATGTCAGCGGCATCGACACGGCCGCCTCATCGCCACTCGTCCACGGCAGCACGTCGGTCGAGGTCATGTCGACTTTCAGCGGCAGATTGCGGTAGCGACCGGTGGCATTCACCTGCAACACATTGCTGGCATCACCGGGCACTGCGACACGGTAGTCGGTCGATACCGGACGCGTCTCGACAACGGATGCACCGTTGGCGAGAGACAGGCGAACTTCAACATCGGCGGTCAGCGGCGCATCCTTATACCGTATCAAACCGTTGGCCACCTGCAAACTGCCGAATGATGGCAGCTGTTTCGATGACGCGGTGTCGCTGGTCGGTGGCGGCGGTGTTTGGTTTTCCCCAAATTGCCACGACGCGCGCCCGTCCGCCAATCTTTCCACATCGCCATCCAATGTCCTGGCCTGCAAACGATGGATGCGCAATGGCTGATCGCGAACCGCGCGCCACAGGTCTGTGTAGCGCAACACGAGCGTCACGTCGCTGCCCGACAGCATGTGTGGCGCGGCGCTCCATGCGGGTGCGGCGATGTCGAGCTGCGGCGCATGTATGGTGAGGCCGCCGATGAAACGGATGCTGAATGGTTTCGCCTTTGTCTCCGCTGGTGTGCCCGATTCAGCGGCGCTGGAAAAACTCACGCGACGATTTAATTTTTCCGATAGCAGGCGCTGCAACGGCGCCGCCAGAAACGGCCAACCGAGCGATTCGCCGATGGCGAGTGCTGCCAGCAGGGCAGCGAGCACTGCACCTGCGAGCAGCAGCCAGCGGCGCGGCTTTGCCAATTTAGCGGTCATGTTCGGCAGCCGTGTGGCGACGTGGAACGGTGGATGCAAATGGTGCGGGAGCCATAATCAATCCAAAACGGAGAACCTCATTGTCAACAGTCTGAAGCGCCGCGACTGTCTGCCAGCGCACAGAGCGGCGAATCATTTGGCGCGTATAGACTTATTGACGGACGGATTTCAGTGCGCGTTTGTGCCGCAAACGGATGCTAAACACTAGCACCAGCGCGGCTCGCGGCGCATTTGTGGCCTGTGAGGCGCGCTGGTGCTAGTGTTAGCAACTCCTATTCGACATCGCGCACACGAGAATTTTTTTGCGTCAGCGCACCGGCACGCTGCTTGGTGCGCGCGTCGATACGTCGACTACCGGCGGCTGCCAAAGTGCTGCCGCTTCAACACAGAAATTGGCCAACTTTTCCATGGCGATTTGCACCGCGCTATTTGCCGCAACCACGCCACCGTACGCGTCCTCACTCGCCGCCGTAACAGTCTCATCAAATTCGCGCGATGCCAGCACCCGGCGGGTCGCGCTGTCCACGACGTAGGCGCGCAGCGTAAAGCGCACGCGACTGGGGCTCTCGGTAAAGTTATGTTGCAAACGCAGTATCTCGGTATCGAGCCGCAAGTCGCCAGCGGCCGCACTTGGCGTTGGGACGACGGCACGGAAGGCATTGCTATTTTCGATCGCTGCAACGATGACCGGCGTCAACATGCGCGCGGGCGTGTCGATCCATTCACTGTGCGCAAAATAGTCGAGTTTGTAAGTATTGCGCGTGTAGATGATGCGTTGGCTGTCGAATCCTGCTGCTGCACGGGGTTGGCTCACGACCAACGTAGGTGCTGCGCTGCTTGCTACGGATTGGCGTGTTGCCGTGCGCTTCTCGCTTTGCGCGTTATCGAGCGAATAGAAAGCAGGTTGTGATGGCGGCTTTTGAATCAGTCCGCCGCAGCCCGCAATGATTGTCATCAAGCACGCGACAGCAACAATTCGGCAGGGTCGGAAAAATAATGAATCGTTCATGGCTGTTTCGTTTTCATTGATGTTTCTCCAGGTCCGGGAGGCATCGGGCTTTTGCCGAATAAAAGACTGTTTGGACTACGCTCGGTTTGCTCACTCAAGCGTCGCAGTGAGGCGGACAAGACATTGATTTCACCCAGCAGACGCTCCAACTCCGGCAGTGTTTCACCGGTGAAACGTTGCACGTCGGCACCGACCGCGTTGATGGTTTTCCCGGCACGATTGCTGGCGACGGCAGTTTCATTGCCCATCTTTTCAACCGCGTCGGCGCTGCGGCCAACACGCGCGATCACCGGCCCCAACTCGGCGGTCACGCGCGCCGCGTTGTCGAGCGTTTTCTGAGCGCTGGTAATGCTTTTGTCGAGCGTGTCGCGACGCGCCGCAAAAGTCCGCGACACCACCGCAATATCGGCGAGCGCGTTTTTGAACGCCAGACGATTTTCATCACTCAACAGCGCGTCGATATTGCTCGAGGTGCGATCCAGTTTTGCCAGCACGCTCGTCAACACGTTTTCCAGTCGCGCGCTAAGCGAGGGCTTGGTGCTAATGATCGGATACGGGTTGGGCGGCACCACCACCGGCGGCGGGCTCTCACGCGTGCCGCCGCTAAGCTCGACATAGGCGATGCCGGTGAGGCCCTGGGTTTTTAATACCGCGACCGTGTCTTGCCGGATCGGCGTGCCGCGCTCGATGGCAAATGTCAGCCACACGTGATCCGGATTGGCCGGATCGAGCTGGATGGCGCGAACCTTGCCGACATCGACCCCGTTGTATTTGACGGGCGCATTCAAGTTGAGTCCCGACACCGATTCCTCTTCGATGGCAAGAAACAAATCATATTTGGTTTGAAAAGCGCCGCCTGAGGCGAGCCACAACACGCCAGCGATCAGCGCGCTGCCCAGCACCAGTACGAATGCGCCGACGACGGCGTAGTTCACTTTGGTTTCGATGATGGCCTCGCGATTTCTGTGTCGGATTGCGCTTTGTTTGGAGCCGGTTTCTCACCATGCTTTTGTTGCTGCCCCGGCTCTCGTGCAGCCCGTCCACGGGGGCCGTCAAAAAATTGGCGGATGGCCGGGTTGTCAATGTGGGCAAGCTCGGCCATCGAGCCGATGCCTTGCACGCGGCCATCAGCCAATACCGCGACGCGATCCGCGACCTGCCATAACAAATCGAGGTCGTGGGTAATCATCACGACGGTGAGTCCAAATAAATCGCGCAGCTTCAATACCAGCTCATCGACACCATCCGCGCTCACCGGATCGAGGCCGGCGGTCGGCTCATCCAGAAACAATAACTCGGGGTCGAGCGCCAGTGCGCGGGCGAGGGAAGCGCGCTTCATCATGCCGCCGCTTAACTCCGATGGATATTGCGCGCCGACCTCGGGCTTCAAGCCCGCCATGGCCAGTTTGGCGTCGGCGATTTCATCGATCAAGTCATCGCCAAGCGCGGTGTGCTCGCGCAGCGGCAAACCGATGTTTTCTTTCACCGTGAGTGACGCGAACAATCCGCCATGCTGGAACATGACGCCCCAACGCTGCCGCAGCAGGAGCGCGTCGTCATCGTCGAGATTGGCCAGATCCGCTCCGAGCACACTGATCGAACCCGCGTTCGGATGGTGCAGCAAAATCATTTCGCGCAGCAGCGTCGATTTGCCCGAGCCGCTGCCGCCGATCAAGGCAAATATTTCAGCACGGCGGACATCGAGGTCAATGTCGGTATGCACGACATGATCCCCAAAGCGCGTTGAAACTTTCTTCATCGCGATGACGATGTCGTTTGCTTCTGCTTTCAAAGGTGTTTGCACCTGCATGTCAAAGATCCAGCGCACTGAAGGCAATGGAAAATAACGCGTCGGCTACGATGACCAGAAATATCGACTGCACGACGCTGCGCGTGGTCTGACGGCCGACGCTATCGGCACCACCCTTGGTGCGAAAACCCTGAAAGCAGCCCACCACACTGATGATGATGGCGAACACCGGCGCTTTGCCGATACCGACCATGTATGCGGTGATGCTGACGGCTTTGACGAAGCGATCCTGAAACTCGCCGAAGCTGATGCCGAGTTGCGAGCGCGCCATGATCATGCCGCCGAATACGCCCAGCACGTCGGCAAATACCGTCAACAGCGGCAACGCAATCACCAATGCGATCACCTTCGGCAATACCAGCAGCTCAAGTGGCCGAATGCCAATCGTGCGCATCGCGTCGATCTCCTCGGTCACGGTCATCGTGCCGATTTGCGCGGCATAGGCCGAGCCCGAACGTCCGGCGATGATGATGGCGGTCATTAATGGTGCAAACTCGCGCAGCATTGACAAGCCAACCAGATCGGCGACAAAAATATTGGCTCCGTATTGCCGGAGTTGGTCTGCACCCTGATAGGCAACCACGATGCCAAGCAGGAACGACAGCAGGCCGACAATCGGCAGCGCGTCGAATCCGGCACTGCGAATGTTGTACAAAATGGGCCGCCAACGGATGCGCGCCGGGTGCGTAAAAGAACCGGCAATGGCAATCGCGTTTTCGCCAACGAAACTGGCCAGCGCGATTGTTTCCTCAATCACCGCGCTGGTGCTGCGGCCGACGCGTTCAAGCAGGGTTGCAGGCTTGTTGATTGCCGGGGCGAGATTGGCCTGTTCGATCATCTGCTGCGCGACCACGTCGAGCAGCTTGGCGAATGACGGCTGCAAGCCTTTGAGTGTCACAACGGCACCTTCTCCCCGCAAACGCGACAATAATTTTTGCAACAGCCACGCGCCAGCCGTATCGAGCGCTTCAATTCGCGCGCCGTCGGCTACAATTTCCGCGTTACCCACAACGCGCACGGATTGAAGTGTCGCCTCAATCGCGCCGATGCCGCGCGCAGTCCAGCCGCCAGAGAGCAGAATTGCGTCTGCCGTCGGCTGCGTGAATGCGGCGGATTCTGTAAGCATGGGCTTCATGAGTTCGCACAGCCTAACTAAATTGACTTGCGCGGTATGTGCGAGAACGCACAGAGCGTTCGGCATCAAACGCTTTGGCTTCTAAAAAATTCACATGCGCTCACAACGCAACAACGTTCGCACACAACGTCGCTGTATGCCGCGCGATCTGCACATCCTCCTGCGAAGGCAGCACGCGTACCGCGCAACGCGAGCCAGAATCACTGATGGGGTCACTCGAGGCCTCGTTGCGTGCCGCATCCAAAGTGACACCAGCCCATGCCAGCCCATCACAAATCTGCGCACGCACCCGCGCATCGTTTTCGCCGATGCCGCCTGTGAACACGAGCATGTCAATGCCACCGAGGGCAGCACACATTGCGGCTACGTATTTGCGCACGGCGTAGCAAAACATTTGGATCGCGAGTCTCGCGTCGACCGCCACAGATAACGATGATGAAGCAGCTTCATGCAAACGCCGCATATCGCTGCTCACACCGGAAATCCCCAGCAGACCGGACCGGTGATCAAGCAGATCTTCAAGCGTGGCTGCGTCCAATTTTTTCTCGCGCAGCAGGTAAAGCAGTACACCAGGGTCGATCTCGCCGCTGCGCGTACTCATGATGACGCCGCCGGTCGGGGTCAAGCCCATGCTGGTGTCGATTGACTTGCCGCCTTTAACGGCGGTAACGCTGGCACCATTGCCAAGATGCGCGATGACGATGCGCTCGGGTGCTTCACCGCCTAGTTGACGCATGATCGATTCGCAGGAAAGTCCGTGAAATCCGTAGCGTTGGATGCCTTCGGATTGCAGCTCTTTTGGAATCGGCAGGACGCGTGCAACATCCGGCAATTCAGCGTGAAAAGTGGTGTCAAAACACGCCACTTGCGCAACGCCTGGAAAATGTTGCTGCGCGAAACGGATAAGCGACAACGATTGCGGCAAATGCAGCGGTGCGAACGCGGTGGCGGATTCAAGTTGCTTGATGACTGCGTTGTCGATCAGACAATGTTGTCGAAGCGTCGGCCCGCCATGCACGATGCGATGACCGATGGCTGCCGGTGGCGGCATTTGCGAATCGCGAAACCGCTGTGCGATGTGGGCAATTGCAGATTCAAGATCGGGACTACCGATGGTGTCGGCAAATAATTTTTCAGCGCGTGTGGCGTGCGATGGATCGACCCGATAAAGCCCAAATTTAAGCGTTGATGAGCCGCTGTTCAGCGCCAGCACATTCATGTTGCCAAGCTCCACCGCCAGTCGCGAACCTCGGGCATATCGTCGCCGTGTTCGCAGATGTATTGCTTGTGCCGCTCCATCGTTGCCCAATAACGCGCCGTTTCTTTTTCCAGCAGATGACCCAATCGCGGAATGCGCCGGATTGCATCGAGCGCTAACTGGTAGCGGTCGAGATTATTCAACACCACCATGTCAAATGGCGTGGTGGTGGTGCCCTCTTCCTGGTAGCCGCGCACGTGAATATTGTCATGATTGCGCCGCCGGTAGGTGAGCTTGTGGATCATCGCGGGATAGCCGTGATAGGCGAAGATGACCGGCACGTCGACCGTAAACAGCGCGTCAAAATCATCGTCCTCCAAACCATGTGGATGCTCTGATTTCGGCTGCAGCACCATCAAGTCGACAACGTTGACGACGCGGACACGAATGTCTGGCACGTACGCACGCAACAGCGTGACGGCGGCAAGCGTCTCAAGTGTCGGCACGTCGCCTGCACAGGCCATCACGACATCGGGCTCACCCGTGTCATTGCCGGCCCATTGCCAAATGCTTGCACCTGCGGCGCAATGGCGAGAAGCCGCATCAATGTCCAGCCACTGCCACACCGGCTGTTTGCCAGCCACAATCACGTTAACGTAATTGCGGCTGCGCAGACAGTGGTCACTGACCGACAAGAGGCAATTCGCGTCGGGCGGCAGATAGATGCGCACCACATCGGATTTTTTGTTTGCGACGTGATCGATGAAGCCGGGATCCTGGTGAGAAAAGCCGTTGTGGTCTTGTCGCCAGACATGTGAGGTGAGCAAATAATTAAGCGAGGCAATCGGTTTGCGCCACGGAATGGTTCGCGTCACTTTCAGCCATTTGGCGTGCTGATTCAGCATCGAATCGACGATGTGGATAAACGCCTCGTAGCAGGAGAAAAGTCCGTGGCGTCCGGTCAAGAGATAGCCTTCAAGCCAGCCTTCACACAGATGTTCGCTTAACACTTCCATGACGCGGCCGTTGACGCTTAAATCGGTGTCACCCGCCTCCATTGCGGCCATCCATTCTTTGCCGGAGACTTCATACACCGCCTCCAGACGGTTCGACGCGGTCTCATCGGGGCCAAAGATGCGGAAATTATTGTTCAGCAAATTCAGTTTCATCACGTCGCGCAGAAATTTACCCAGCACGCGCGTGGCTTCGGCTTCAACGCTGCCGGGCTTGGTCATCACCACCGCGTAATCGCGAAAATTGGGCATCGATAGGGGACGCAGCAGCTCACCGCCGTTGGCGTGCGGATTGGCACCCATGCGGCGTTTGCCGGTCGGTGCGAGTGCGGCAATTTCCTCACGCAGTTTGCCGTGTTGGTCGAACAATTCATGTGGCCGATAGCTTTTTAGCCAGTCTTCAAGTTGGCGTACATGTGCGTCTGTTTTGAAATCGGCAATCGGCACCTGATGCGCCCGCCACGTGCCTTCGACGGCTTTGCCATCGACGAACTTCGGCCCCGTCCATCCCTTCGGCGTGCGAAAAATGATCATCGGCCAACGCGGACGCTGTAGTTTTTCTGTCGTGTAGGGCGACCGTGCGACAAGTTGAATATCACGAATTTTTTCTAATACCGTGTCGAGCGTTGCCGCGAGCAATTGATGCACAAGCAAAGGATCATCGCCCTCGACAAAATGCGGATCGTACCCGTAGCCGCGCATTAATTCGGTGAGCTCCTCGTGACTGATGCGCGCCAGCACCGCCGGGTTGGCGATCTTGAAACCATTCAGATGCAAGATCGGCAGCACCACGCCATCACGCGCCGGATTCAAAAATTTATTCGAGTGCCAACTGGCCGCGAGCGGTCCGGTTTCAGCTTCGCCATCGCCAACCACGCAGGCGACGATCAAGTCGGGATTGTCAAACGCGGCACCATAGGCGTGCGCCAGTGAATAGCCCAACTCACCACCCTCGTGAATCGAGCCGGGCACTTCCGGCGATACATGGCTGGGAATTCCCCCTGGCCATGAGAACTGGCGAAACAGCCGCTCGAGCCCGGCGAAGTTACGCTCGATCGTCGGATAGCGCTCGGTGTAGGAGCCCTCCAGATAGGTATGCGCGACGATGCCCGGCCCGCCATGGCCGGGGCCAATGACGTAGATCATGTTCAGATCGTTTTCTTTGATCAACCGGTTAAGGTGGACGTAGAGAAAATTCAATCCCGGCGTGGTTCCCCAATGGCCCAACAAACGCGGCTTGATGTGTTCCAGCGTGAGTGCTTGTTCGAGCAAAGGATTGGCGCGCAAATAAATTTGCCCGACCGAAAGGTAATTCGCCGCGCGCCAGTAGGCGTGCATTTTTTGTAGCAGATCGGGGGATAACGGTGTTGGGGAAACTGGCATCGGAGACCTTCAGATTAAATGGGGATAAACCTATCGAACTTCCGAAAGACTGCGCCCCATTACTAGCCGATGTCACGTGCGCATATCGGCACGTTCATCGAAAAATGCGTAACCGATCTTTTGCCGCTTGGCGCGGTACATCGCCGCGTCGGCATTTTTTAGAAGCAGTTCGGCGGTGGCTCCATCGGTCGGGCAGATCGCGATGCCGATACTGGGACGCACGCATAGCTCGAGATCGCCGATATACAAAGGAGCCGACACCGCATCCAACAACTTGCACGCCATCAGACAAAGTTGCTCATGACCCGGCAACCCTCCCAGCACACATGCGAATTCGTCGCCGCCCATGCGGCTCACCAAGTCTTCGGCTCGCACCGCCCGGCGCAGCCTTGCTGCGACGATTCTGAGCAGTTCATCACCAGCCCCGTGTCCATATGCGTCATTGATCGGTTTGAAGTTATCGAGATCCAGATACAAGACGGCGAAGGCTCGGCGTGTCGTTCCGCTTTGGGTCAGCGCATCATCCAGTCTCTCCCGAAAGAAGCTGCGGTTCGGTAGCGCGGTCAAGCAGTCGTGCAACGCCAAATGCCGTGCCCGCTGCGCGTCGGCCTGGATGCCAACGAGTTCTGCGCGTGTTTGCGTCAGCGCGTTTTGCGCATCGGCTATTTCCCGCTCAAGCTGCTGGCGTCGGTCGAGTTCGTTCATCAACTTCGCGTGCAGCTCATCCAATGCCACCAGACAGGCCAGTACGGCAGCCTGATCCCGGCGCTCCACGTACCGCCCTTGCGGCTCGGTCGTGGTGGCATGCTTGCCGCTGACGGTTACGCTAAGTTTTGCCTTGACGGCGTTCAACAGTTCGCCCCAATCCCCGGCGGACGCATCCCGTGACCGGTCGGGCGGCGATTTGAAAGCGAGCACTGAACTGTGCGCGTTCGCACTGACGCTGCTGACGACGCCAGTGAGTGGTGACGAGGATTGTGGCATGGGGTTCTCGGCGTTGGGTTTTGTCACAGAAGTTGAAGCCGGATATTTGTTTGAGCCGATTGGAGGAACGTGTTCATTGCAATAGTTCCGCGTAAGCTTTTTGGTCGCGCGCATAGCAACTACACGCCGCCGCTTCAAGTCCACGGCGGTCGAGCACGGTGAGATCGCCCCGGCGATATTCGATCAGCCCATCGTTTTGCAACACGCCAGCAGCGGCCGTGATGCCGACGCGGCGCACGCCGAGCCGATAGGCCAGCACTTCCTGTGTAACCTGAAAATTATTGTCATGTGCGCGATCCTGGCTCATCAACAAGCAGCGCGCGAGACGCGGGCCGATCTGGTGGAAGCGCGGACACGCAGCCGACGTCACCATTTGTGCCATCAACACATAAATGTAGCGGTCGACGTTGCGACGCAGCGCCGCACTACGGGTAAGCTCCGTGCGGAAATCGGCAGTGCCGATGCGCCACGCGCGACCCGCACCCTGCACGCGCGCGCGCAACGGCGTGGTCGCCACGCCGAGCGCCACCTGCGCGCCGAGCATGCCTTCACGACCCACCATGCCGATCTCCAGATCGGGGCTGCCATTATTCAAACCCATCAGAGAGACAAAGCCCTCGGTGGGAAAGTAAACGTGACGGGTCGGGTTGCCGGACTCGCATAAAATTTTCGACAACGCCAACTCCACGTGCTCGCAGGCGGCGAGTAGCTGCGTACGATCTTTGCGTGGCAGCAGTTGGATCAGGTGATTCTCCGCGTTTGCCACGTTTGCTCTCCGGTTGCGGCTGGACTCGTGTTGGCGATGCATGAGCCGAATCATGAGTTTGCGCGCGCTGGCGCATGTTGACTGTCTGCCAGCGCACATAGCGGCAAATGAAATGCGGGTGGTTGCGTACCAGAGAACGTCTGACCAGCGCCGCCGCGCAAGATGCTGTTTCGGCGGCGCAGTTGATTTAACAAACTCTAGCATTGGCGCGGCTTTCCAAGCATTTGTGCCCTGCGAAGCGCGCCGGTGCTGGTGTTTGTCGTTTTCATTGAGCGTCGCAATACCACACGTTTCAACTACACCACCGCCGACTGCAAACGCTTCTCGTTGATCCGCGCCAGCAATGCGCGCCACGATTTTGTAAATGCGTCCACACCTTCCCGCTGCAATCGCGCCGCCAGCGCTTCGTCATCAACGCCCTCACGCCTGAATTCTTCCAGCACCGCGTCCGCGAAGCCTGCGTCTGCGGCGAGGCTCGCACCGACTTTGCCGTGGTCGGCAAAGGCGAGCAGCGTTTTTTCTGGAATCGTGTTGATGGTGTCGGGAGCTGCGAGCGCTTCCACGTAAAGCGTGTCGGCTGCGGCCGGATCTTTGCTGCCGGTGCTGGCCCAGAGCAGGCGTTGCGGTCGCGCACCGGCATCCGCGCACCGCTGCCAGCGCGCCGACGCGAGCAGATCGCGATACGCTTTGTAAGTGCGCATGGCGATGGCGATGCCCAGGCGATTATGAAACGGCGGCGAAATTTCTTCGTTCACCGCCACGTCCCAACGGCTGACAAACAATGACGCAACCGATGCCACATTCGGCTCGCGTCCGGCGGTGATGCGGCGCTCGATGCCGCGCAAATACGCCTCTGCCGCCGCCATGTATTGTTCGCGCGAGAACAGCAGCGTGACATTGATCGGGATGCCGTCAAAAATAGATTGCTCGATGGCTGGAATGCCTTCGCGCGTGCCAGGAATTTTGATGAAAAGGTTTGGACATGCGGCGCGGGCAAACAGTTGCGCCGCTGTTTGGACGGTGTTGGCGGTGTCGTGTGCGAGTAATGGCGAAACTTCAAGTGACACCCAGCCATCCCTACCACCGCTCGCCGCAAAGATCGGGCGAAATATTTCAGCGGCTGTCGTCAGGTCTGCCAACGCCAGCTCAAAAAAAATGCCTTCGTCCGACAAACCCAACGCCGCGCATTTCAAGATCGTGGCGTCGTAATCGCTGCCACCACCAATCGCGTGCTCGAAAATCGTCGGGTTTGATGTGAGTCCGGTCACCGACAGCTCGGCAACGTAGCGCGCCAATGTGCCGCTGGTCAGCAGGGCGCGGGTGATGTTGTCGAGCCACAGACGCTGCCCCAGATCATGCAGCTTGGCGGTATTGGGGTTCATCACTTGTTCTCCAGAAATTTTGGGCAGACGCAGCGCCGGTCGAAGCGCGATCAACATTCGGCTGATAGCCGTCGCAATCTAGTTTAGTGCTTCACGCTGTTTGGAACTTACACGGGTGATCGCGTGATGGCATTTATTCGTGCCTCCTTCCCCCGCAATGTGGGGGAACAACCACAAGGGTTGCGCCGGGCGCAGATTGGTGATTTTGGTAACGAGGTGCATTACACAGCAGTCAGGAATATTGACGACAATATTCATCCTGCACCGTCATTCCCGCGAAGGCGGGAATCCAGGTTTGGCGGCGTTACCTTGGATTCCCGCCTTCGCGGGAATGACGAACCCTGATTTGATACTGTCGCCATTATTTCTGCCTGATGAGTAAATATGAAGCACCAGGCTGCGTCACGCAGCGAGCGGTATCGATAGCGTCATCGGTCGTGATCTTGCCACCGGCACGGGTTGTTGTCGGGTGTGCTCGTGGTGAACGTGATTGGCGCGGTTAAATGTCGGCAGCAAACGGTTGTATTCGTGCTTGGCCACCGCGTAGCACTCGCAGGTGCGCTCTTCGAGGCCTTCGCGATCCAGCACGTCGATATGGCCGCGGCTGTAGCGGATTACGCCGGCGTGTTGCAGCTTGAGTGCGGCGGCGGTCACGCCTTCGCGCCGCACGCCGAGCAGGCTGGCCAGCAATTCCTGCGTCATCATCAATTTGTCGGTAGCCAATCGGTCAAGACCGAGCAGCAATCGGCGGCACATTTGCTGGTCGATCGAATGGTAGCGATTACACACCGCCGTCTGCGCAACTTGCGCGATCATGGCCTGCGTGTAGCGCAGCAGCATTTCCAGAACCGGGCCCGGTCGCTGGAATTCGTTTCTCATCATTTGTGCGCGCAGCCGGTAACCTTGACCCGCGCTTTGCACCACCGCCTGGCTCGGCGTGGCATTGCCGCCCATGAACAGCGAAATGCCGACCACGCCATCGTTGCCGACTACCGCGATTTCGGACGATGCGCCGTCTTGCGTCATATACAGCAGGGAGACGATGGCGGTGGTTGGAAAATAAACAAAAACGGGCGGCCTGCCAGACTCGCATAACACCTGACCCAGCGCCAAATCCACCGGCTCAAGCGCCGACTGCCATCGCTCCCATTCGGTGTCAGGCAGTGAAGCGAGTAACAGGTTTTGTCGCGGGTCGGCAGTGTGGCGGCATGGAGCGTTCATCGGCTTCTCTGTGAATGCATCGAGTCCCCATAATCCATTCAAGCGGTCGCGTGAGGCATCAGCGGCGACCGGTTCCGCGTGTAGGCTTTAGCCTACAACGGCGTTTTTTCTCTGCGCGTTTACCTGTCGTCGCCGCGCCTAGCAACATGCGGCATAATTTTTTTTCACCACCGCGTAGCGTTCGCAGGTACGCGCATGAAGCCGATCCTGATCCAGCATTTTGATGTGGCGACAGCCCCTATTTTGTGGAGCACCGGGCATTTGGAAGGTTCGATCACGCACGTAAAAAAGCCAGCCTCTCGGCTGGCTTTTTTATACATCGACGACTTGCTTACGGTACGCGGCGCTCAATCACGATTTGCTCAACTTCGACGCGGCGATTCGGCTCCAGACACTTGATGAGCTGGATGCGATTCTTGTTCGAGCATTGCACCACCGGATTACTCTCGCCTTTGCCGACCGCGGTCAGACGACCTGCTGCGATACCCTTGTTGGTCAAATAATTCTTCACGGTATCAGCGCGACGCTGCGACAAACCCATATTGTATTTGTCGGTGCCCAAACGATCCGTGTAGCCGGTAATGGTGACGTTATTGACCTGTGTGTTACGGCTCAACACATCAGCGATTTCGTCGAGCTTTGGCTGCGGCATGCGCAAGTCCGAGCGATCAAACGCGAACAGCTCGGTGGCCGAAAGCGTGACACGCTCGAAACGTGGTGGCGGTGGTGGCGGTGTAGGTGCAACCGGTGGGGGTGGCGCAACGGCAACCGGTGGCGGGGTATACGGCGCCGGTGCCGCGCGCACAATCGGTGCCGCTGGCTTGTTGAACGCGTACGTCAGACCGACCGTAAAAATATTGGTGTTGGCGCGGTCAAAACCAAAGTCGTCGCTGCGAAGGTATGCATGCGCACGGCGCGCATCGGCTTGCATGCCCCATTGATTGTTGAACGAGAATTGAAAGCCGACGCCTGCGTTCACGTAAGGCGAGTTGCGACTCTGATCGATATTGCGTGAGTAGACTTGGCGCTTGTCGAACTCAGCACCGACACCGACGAGTACAAACGGGCGAAAGCTGCGGCGGGAAAACATATAGAGGCCATCGACGCCCAGCGTGTTTTGCTGGTAGCGCACGCCGTTAAAGCGCTGGCGCGAGTAGGTTGGGCCGAACTGGATATCCCAGCTTGGTGAGATCGGCTTGCCGAAACGCAAGCCGACACCATCGCCGTGATGGTGACTGCCGAATTTATCGTCAGGACGCATCACGTTAATGCTGGGTGCGACATACCAGGATGGATTGTAAGTTGGATCGTACGAACTGCTTTGCGCGATAGCGCTTGAAGCAGCCGCAGTTCCGAGCAAGGCGACTGCGGTGGCGATTTTTTTCATATTATTCATGTTGACCTCGTGTGATAAGAATTGTGCTGCCCGGCTCGGTATTGAGCCCGTTAATGCGAAATGTCACAGCGACCAGCGCCGCCAACAGCGTACCTATATAGTTGACGAAATTGCGGCTTCATAGGGTAGGACGGCATGTCGTAAATTTGTAGGACAAAAGCGCATTTCGCATCATCGACTCAGCCGACTTTACACTTACAGCCAGACACAAAGCGTCGGCAGCTGACGGTAAAAATCAATCTGCAATCGCATCACGCTTCCATCCGGATGTCGTCGGCGTGTTTTGGAGGCTTCGCTTTGGTGACGGGCATGCTGTTTAACACTGGGTGATTTCCTTGAAAAAGCGCGTCTAAGGTGCGGCCAAGAAGGTAAAGCAGCAATCCAGCCTTACCGACGACAATGTAGTTTGAGAGTGGTCGCCATTGCCCGTCTGTACGGTAGCCCACATAGCGACGCGCCAACGGCGGAAAAAACTGCGTAAAGTGACCACTACGTTCGCTGGCGCACACACTGTTGACTTAAAGCGATGCTATCTTGACTGTTTGACGCCAGACACCGGCACCGCCCCATTTTGTTATTCGCAAAGATCATGATGGACAAATGTCAAAAAGCAGTCATCGTCGGCAGCCTTCGGCGCGACTCATTCAACCGCAAGCTGGCGTCGGCAATGGCGAAATTGGCACCGCCGAAGTCTCATTCAGTCAACTGGAAATCGGCGACTTGCCACTCTATAACCATGACGCTTAGGCCAAGACAAAAATGAAATACAAAGACTACTACAGCATCCTCGGCGTCGAGCGCGCGGCCAGCATTGACGACATCAAAAAAGCGTATCGCAAACTCGCGCGCAAATATCATCCGGATGTTTCAAAAGACCCGAAGGGCGAAGAGAAATTCAAAGACGTCGCCGAGGCCTATCAAACGCTGAAAGACACCGACAAACGCGCTGCCTATGATCGCCTCGGCCAACATCAATCCGGTGAGGATTTCGAGCCCTCGCGGGACTGGGGGAAAGAATTCAACAGCAACTTCGACAGCCAATTCAACAACGGGCAATCGTCGTTCGAAGGCGTCGATTTGTCGGATCTGTTTGCCAGCTTCGCGCGCCATCGCAGCGGCGGCGGGCAGACGGGTCGCGACCGCGCTGTCGCCGGCGAGGACTTTGATGTCGGCGCCCAAATCAATCTGGAGGATGCGTATCGCGGCACGCAGGTGTCGCTAAGTCTCAGCGTGCCGGTCTACGACGAACACGGCCGGATGCGGCGCGAAGCGCGCAGCGTCGATGTACGCATACCGAAAGGAGCCACAGATGGACAGCGTTTGCGCTTGCGCGGGCAGGGCGGCAAGGGTCACAACGGTGGACGCGATGGTGATTTATATCTCAACATCACGCTGCATCCGCATCCGGTGTATCGCGTCGATGGCCACGATCTCTATATCGATCTGCCGCTCACGCCGTGGGAAGCGGCACTCGGCGCAACCATCGAAGTGCCGACTCTGGCGGGTCCGGTGAATCTCAACATCGCGCCGGTGACCGTCAGCGGTCAGCAATTGCGCCTGCGCAAACGCGGGCTACCGAAGCCGCCGAATGCGGCAGAAGCAGGCGACCTTTTTGCGATCGTGAAAATAGTCGTGCCGCCCGTACTCACCGAGCGCGAGAAAGTTTTGTTCAAAGAGCTCGCCGACAACTCAACCTTTAATCCGCGCCGCAAACCCACCGGGGAGAATGCAAATGCAAGCTGAAACGCACGACTCAATTTGGCTGGATCGCTCGCAAGTTGTGTCGATCCACGAGTTGGTCAATGTCTCAGGTCTGAGCGAAGCGGAAGTTCACGAACTCGTCGATGGCGGTGCGTTGGTGCCGATCAATCCCGATGCAGGCGCGTGGACTTTCAGCGCTGATTGTGTCGTCACCGTGCGCAAAGCCAGCCGCCTGCGGGACGATCTCGAGCTCGACGCACACGCGATGGTGCTGGCGCTCACGCTGCTCGAACACATTCGCTCGCTGGAATCTGAGCTTTCGCAATTGCGCGCACAGCGGTCTTTTTTTGGGCGCGACTGATTTGGCTTTCATGCTCCAACCATGCCGCATGCCCACGTCAAACTATAGCAGTGGCGCGGCTCGCAGGCCAATATGCCGCCGCAAACCGCGCCAGTGCTAGAGTTTAATGGCATTCCCGCTGAGGGATCGCGACCGGGTGCTTAAAGCTTGGGGATGCGGATTCGGCTGATCATCAATGAGCCTGAAACGGCGAACAGCAACACCAGCGGATGCAGCTTGAATCCATAGATGATGACTTCGCCAAGCCAAAGTTTTTCTTGCACCGCGCCGAATGCCGCCGCCAGCAGCAACACGCAGACGAGCAGTACCGACGTTGGTATCGGCGTTCCCTCGAAGTATTTTACTTTGTCGCCGTCCCCGGTCAGCGCCTCGGCCGTCACGTTGTAGCGCGCCAGGCGTGACACGCCGCAAGCAACAAAGGTGACCAGAATAATCCGGTCGTAGAAACCCCGCATGCCGCAACCATACGCAATAATCGCCGGCGCCACGCCGAACGAAATGACATCGGCGAGCGAATCGAGCTCACGGCCCAACACCGAAGTCTGCTGTCGCCAGCGAGCGATACGACCGTCAAAAATATCGAACACCAAAGCAGCGATCACCAGCGCGCCCGCATAGTAGATGTGCCGAATGTCGTTTGTGTCGAGGTACGTCATCGTCGAAAACAGTGCGCCCATTCCACAAATGGCATTGGCGAGCGTAAACCAGTCGGCGAGATGAAACTCGCGAATCATGGAAAACGGTTTTGCTTGGCCAGACTTTGTCACGAGAGCAGATTTCTTTAAGTGCTTGGTGTATTAACAATGAGTCAGCGATGAAAAGGATAGCAATTTAATTGCTTATGCGTTGGCTTCAGGCATTCGTTGCGCGCATTCGTTGCCCGCAGTCGTTGCGCGTCGCCGTTCCGCAATCGCCAGCACCGCCGCATAGCCGATCAATTTGAACATGAACGCGCCGACGATGCCGCGCGCAACCAAGGCCTATAGATGGCCGCGTTGCCGGTTCCTGCGCGGACTGCGCTCTTTCACGGTCAGTCTATGGCGTCACTGCAGCGGCATTGCTTCAGCGACGCGCCGCCAGCGCTTGATCGCGAGCCTTGAAGCGCTTGACGCGAGCCCTTAAGCGCATGCACCCGTGCATCACGGCTCGCGTGCAACACGATAAATCGCACCGTTCAAGTCGTCCGACACCAGCACCGCGCCGTCCTTCATGATCAGCAAGTCGACCGGGCGGCCCCAGTAACTTTTGCCTTGCAGAAATCCGCTAAGAAATGGCTCCATTCGCATCGGCGCGTCTTTCGGTGCCATCACCCGCACGACATCGTAGCCGACGCGCGTCGGTGGATGCGAGCCGTGGCGCGCAACCAGCATGCTCACGCCGGCTTTGTCACTGATGGCGTCGAAGCGCATGCCCAGCGCAGCCATGTGCGCACCCAGACCAAACACCGGCGCCGTGAATTCGCTACACGCACGCTTGGCACCAAATTCCGGGTCGGCGATTTTGCCATCGTGACAATAGGGAAAGCCAAAATGTTCACCGACTTTTGACACGCGGTTCAATTCGTCGTTGGGTCGATCATTACCAAGTGTATCCGGCCCGTTGTCGGTGAACCACAGCTCGCGGGTTTGCGGATGCCAGTCGAAGCCGACGCTGTTGCGGATGCCGCGCGCGACCACTTCCTTGCCGGTTCCATCAGGCTGAACGCGAAGGATCGTGCCGTACTCATCATTGTTCGCTTCACAACTATCACACGGCGAGCCGACCGCTACGTAGAGCTTACCGTCGGGACTGAAGCCCATCGCGTGCGCATCGTGACGCGCCTTGTCGGGCAAGCCATCGATCACGGTCACCGGTGCGCCCGGGTCGGCGAGACGTTGCTCGATTTTGTCAAAACGCAAAATGCGCGTGCGGTCAGCCACAAACAGCGCGCCATCACGAAACGCCACGCCACTCGGATCAGTCAAGCCTTTGATCACAACGCTCTGCTGCGTGACCGCGCTACCCGTCATCTTGAGCGCGTAGACGTTGCCGTCCATGCTGCCCACGAACAGCGTGCCCTCGCTACCCATCACCATGTGGCGCGCCTTCGGCAGCCCTGTTGCCAGCACGGCGACGCGGTAGCCGGGAGCCGTCTTCAGACTTTCAAGCTGAATACCTTTATTCTCATCGCGCCAGTCCTGGAAACTGCCGCAGCCTGTCAGGGCGGCGACTGTCGCTACGCCGATCAACGCTGAGCGAGCGCGTGTTGTTAGCTTGGGGAAACCGGCAATGTGGCGCATGATAATTCCTTGATGGTTGGCGGTGCGTTGAAATCCAGCGCGTCATGCCGACGCGTTTTTGAAAATGCTTAGTTGCAACGTCGTGCAGATAAACAAATTACGCCAACTCCGCGCGCGGCTCCGTGCGTTGGCGCACATAGCCCTACTTTTGTGAATGCCGCCCGCGCGGCATCTGCATAAAGTTTTCACGAAGCGGCTGGAAATAATCTTTCAATACGTCGTAAAGTTTTCTGGCTTTTTGGGTGTTGTCGGTCAGATAGTTACAGACGTAAATGTCAACGGTGACAAACCCGGTTTCCGGCCACGTATGGATCGCGAGATGTGATTCCGCGAGCAGCACCGTGCCCGTCACGCCGTGCGGCGCAAATTGGTGAAAGGCATCGCCGACGATTTGCAGCCCCGACGCGCGCGTAACGGCGAGACATATCAGGCGCAAGGCCGACGCATTTTTTAACGCCGCTGCGGATGCATCGCATCCATACCATTCACCCAGCAAATGGATACCGTCGCCTGCGTGCACTTGAGGCGAAGAAAGCAGCGCGTGCATTTCCATTAGCCGACCGCTTTCAACAGAGGCGCTTTGATCGGGAGACGAAAGCGTTTTTCTTCCGGCATCAGCGCGCAGGTTCGTAAATGCCGATTGCAGATAAACCACACTTCATTGCGATCATTCGACAGCACAAAATAGGCGTCACTGGTCTCGGACGGGTTGTAAAGCCCTAGCGCGCGATAGGCGCGACCCTTGGAGAAACCACTTTGCAGCGGCATCGGTTTGGGACCGTTGAGCAATTCTTCAACGCGCAAATACAGACCGGGTTCAATCAGAGTCATGCGGGCGGCTTTCTTGAAGTGCGCCCAAGTTACAAGGGCGAGACGTTATTCGGTGTGCTTTTGGATAGCGCGGTCAGGGTGTCGTGCTCGCCCATGCCAATCGGCTCACCGGTCACGATGGATGCTGTCATCGCGAGCATCCGCACCATCTTGCTATGTGGCGTGTCCCAGAATTCGGCGGTGTCGGGAATGAATTTCAACAACGCAAGATTGGACGAATCAGGGCCGTCTGGAAACCAGAGCTTCGCGACCGATGTCCATAGCCGCTCGATGCGAGCGTGGTCAGTTTCGATTTCACCGTGCCCGGAAATCGACACGTAGGTACCATTGTCCTCGTCAACAAAGCTCAAGTTGGCAGACCGCAGATGTTCCACTTTGGTAGAACGCCGGTCGGTGAAAAACCACAGCGCCCCGTTCACATCCATTTCCAGCGGTGACATGGGGCGGCTGACGATCACGCCGCTGGCATCAAAATTTGTCAACATCGCGACCGACATCGGTTCGATCAGTTCGCAAAGATGGGTTAGCTCGGTGGTACGCTGCGGTTCGGTTTTCATCGAAAACTCCTACTATCAAAACATGGGCGGTGCGCCAATGTGTCGCCAATTGAGCGCGTCTAACGAACGAACAGCGCGATCAAAATGATGATGGGAATGGGAACACCGAGAAATAAAAGTAATAAGGAACGCATGGTTTCCTCCGTTGTTGGATGGTTGATTTCCGGGTCAAGCGTCGCGGCGACGCCCGCCGTAGGTTGCACAAAGACTGGCCACAAACGCGCCGGCGAGCAAGGAAATAAATAACCACAGTGCCGCGTAAGCAGAGGCCTTGCGTGCCTTGTCTGCGGCCTCTCTTGCGGCCACCTCGGCCTCACGCAGCCTGATCTGCATGCGTGTGAACGTTTCATTGACGCGTTTTTCGGCGTCTGCCTGTGTGAGCCCGGTGCGTTGCGCAACCAATTGGCCTACGTAGCGACTGTCTTCAGCCGACAGTGGGCCTGAACGAACAGTGCTCATAAAAATCCGCGACACTTCCGATGCGGTATTCACCGTTGTCTGTTCGGATGCAACTGTGGCGGCAGTCGCTGCGGTCGCATCTTTACGGAATAAGGAATCGACAAAATACCCCATCGGATCGCTACCACCGACAGACTGTGCCACTACCGACCCGGCTGCCGCTACGCCTCCCGCAGTTGCTACCGTCGCGGTGGTGGCAACGCCACCCGCAATCGATGCGCCGGCTTGAATGCCGCCGCTCACGATTGATCCGATCACCGAGGTCAGGAGCCCAGCGGTGACGAGTGAAGCAACGGCCCATACCAAAAAGCCGTGCGCGGTGTCGCGAAAATAGACCTCATCCGTGTGAACCGAAATCCACTTGGACCGCAGCCTCCCGGCAAGATATCCGCCCATCCCGGACGCGAGCAATTGCGTGAAGGTAAGCCAGACAATCGTGGTAACGCCAAATGTCATCGCGCTGACGCCATCCTGCTTCCACGGCGAAACGGAGGACAAACCCAGCCCGGTGCCGAGTATTAGCAAAATAAGCGATAGCGCCGCTGCGGCAGCCGCACCTGCAAAAATTGCGCCCCACGAGACAGCACTTCCGTGTGCGTGGGTGTTATCCGCATGCAACGCGGGTAAGGGATGAATACGTCCGATTTCGTCGATGGGTACTGCACTGACTAAAGCCATGATGCCTCCAAAATGTATTCAAAAATTTTATTGCTTCCAAGTTCTACGCGCGGTAGGACGCACGCGTGAGCCGTTGTAGGAAGAAATCGGTTAATGCGGCGATACGATTTGTTGAAATCAGAAATTACGGCTGATTTAAACGCCCGTAAATTTTTGCTCAACGATGACGGCCTGACTGTGCGCTGCCGCACACAACAACCGGCGGGCTGCAAGCATCATCCCGAAAAGCCGTTCGATCCAGAAGCGCTGATGGTGCTACTTAAACGGCTGTAGCGGGCGCGGCGTGATGCGCAATGCGCAAGATCACCTTATTGTGGGTATGCGCAAAATTTACGCCTTCGGCATCAGCTAAAAATTGAACGTCATCGCAAGTAAGCTCGCGATAAGCATGCAAGCTGCCGTGCAGCCTTTCATTACCGATGGCGATGAGCTCAAGCCCCAGCACGATTTCATCATTCATTGCGTGCGCCTTGATGGTCACCTGCCCGCATGAGGGCGCAGCGTCGGTCAGCGCCAGAAACGCGGCCATAAAAACGCTGCGCAAAACAGTTTGCGGCAGTTCGTCGCAAACACTTCGCGTCTCGTTAATGATCGTGAAGCCCCTGAAGGAGAGCTCAGTGGAAACCATTGCCAACGCGTCCTCAATACCGACATTAACGGCCACTTGTTGCGTCGCCTTCGGCGCAAGCCACGTCATCAAATCCATGAAGGTGCTAGACGCGTCGCGCGCCAGCGTTTTAATATTGCCACTGTTTTTGGTGATCGCCGATAAATCAGGCGCCGCAGTTTGCAGGCGCTTTTCCATGATGGCAGCAGTCATGCCGATCGGCTGGAGTGCGCCAGCCATGTTGTGGAGCATGGACGGCATCAGGCGTCGCAGCAGGGCGTAGCGGGCGGCGTCCGCGCAAATGTTGTGCGGTGGTTTTGTAACGCTCATGCCTGATTATAAATAATTACCGGGTTGCTACTGTGCGCTGTCGCACAGACGATGCAGGGCGGGTGCAATAGCGTGATGTTTCCAAGCCCGCGTCAAGGAAATCAACACCAGCCGCGTCAATCAATGCAGGGATTAAAACATGGAAAATTTATCCGCCACCCCAATGCCTCCGGATCAAGCTGCCAACATGCGGGTGATCGAAATTCGCAAAGGTCAGGCGCCGCCTGCACTTGCCCGCGAGGTATTTTCAGCGCGCTTTTGCGCGTCGTTTTATGACCCCGCTTTTCGTGCGGAAGACCAGTCGATTGCGCGGCTCGAAGAGATCGCATGGCAGGCGTACAGCGAAGGTCGCAAAGCGCCGCTGACACAAAAGGCGGGGCCGGGATACGCCGATCCGGATTACGATTTATCGGTCGAGTGGGTCGCGACAAAAAAACGCATCGACAACGCGCAATTACGTTGGGCGAATCCCGCCACCAAGTCGCAGGTGCTGCTCATCTGCGGCTCGGCCCGCAACGACGGCACTTGCCCCGGTGAAATGAGTAAAACTTTTCGGCTGGTGGGTCTCGCGCGTGAAATTATCGAGCAAGCGAACATGAAGGCCGATGTTCTGGATTTAAGTTTGCTCACCTCCGAATACGGTCGCAACATTCACCCCTGCAAAGGTTGCGCGTCGACGGCCATGCCGCTGTGCCATTGGCCGTGCAGTTGTTACCCGAATCATTCGCAGAATCAGGTCAACGATTGGATGGCCGAAATCTATGAACGCTGGACTGCCGCGCATGCGGTCATTATTGTCTCGCCCGTCTATTGGTATCAAAGCCCGAGCCCATTGAAGCTGATGATTGATCGCCTCGTCTGCGCCGACGGTGGTAACGCCGACCCGACCTCGACCGGCGGTAAAAAAGCCGACAAAGCGAAAGCGCTCGAGATGGCCGGCTGGAATTATCCCCAGCATCTGGCAGGTCGCGCATACGGTCTCGTTGTTCACGGCGACGTGGCCGGCATCGAGGGCTCGCGCCGTGGGCTTTCCGACTGGCTCGACTGGATGGGATTTATCGATGCCGGTGCAGCGGCTAAGCTGGATCGCTACATCGGCTACTACGAGCCTTATGCGACCAGTCACGACACGCTCGATCACGATGCACCGATGCAGGAAGAAACGCGCAATGTCGCACGTGCCGTGGCCAAGAGCGTGGTGGAGTTGCGCGCGGGCAGGTTGCAGGCGGTGCAGCCGAAACTGTCGCGACCACGGCCAAAATAACAGCGCTTTCTTTGGCGGTCGACACTAACAACCCGTGCATTGATGAAATGCCCCCCCATCGCTGCCAGTGCCCACGCATCAACGATCTTCGTGCGCCGCTAAAGCTGCGAGGCGAGCAGTGACGCCAGCCTCTCGCCGATTTTCTCTTTCAATGGCCGCGCCGTCCATTCTGCAAACGTGAGCCTGCGCGACCGACTCAGATCGGCCTCAAAGATCGCGGTTTGTTGTTTGGCGAATTCGGCATCGACGATGTTTAACGTCGCCTCGTCGTTGAGACGGAACGAGCGGTTATCAAAGTTGGTCGAGCCGACCGACACCAGGAGCCCGTCGACGGTCATCACTTTGCAGTGAAACATGGTTGGTTTGTATTCGGCGATGACGGCACCGGCTTCGAGTAACGGTCCCCACTTGGCGCGCGAGGCGCTGCGCACCGTTTCGCTGTCGATGTGTTCTCCCGGCACGACGATGCGCAGCTTGACGCCGCGTTTGATCGCCGCCAGCAGCGCGTGAAGTATCAGCTCGTCAGGCACAAAATAGGCCGCCGATAAATCGATGGAACGCGAAGCCGCCGTGATCGCGAACAAATACATTAGCTGCATGCTTTCACTGCCGCCGGTCGGCGAGCTGCTGAACATTTGCGCGCGACCGTTTCCCACCGGCTGAAGCGGCGGGAAGTAAGCGGGGCCATGCAGCGCCTCGCCGGTCACCTTGATCCAGTTGTCGAGAAACACCGCTTGCATCTGCGCCACCACCGGTCCCTCGACCTGGAAATGCGTGTCGCGCCAGTGATCCGGGTCTTGGGCGTGACCACCCCAGTGCGGCGCGATACCGACGCCACCGGTGAAGGCGATGCGGCCATCAACGACGAGGATTTTTCGATGGGTACGGTTATTCAGCCGTCCCAGATGCGACCAGTGCGGCGGATGAAATTTACGTACCTGCACACCAGCCGCTTTCATTTCCTCGATGAGCGCCTCATCCATTTTGGCGCTGCCGACCCAGTCAAGCAGCACGTGGACCGTGACGCCTTGGCGCGCCCGCTCAACCAGCGATGTTGCGAATTCGCGACCGATATCGCCGGACCAGTAAATATAGGATTCGAACGTGATCGATGTCTTCGCGCCGCGAATGGCGGCAAGCATGGCCGGGAAAATTTCATCACCGTTTTGCAGCACCTTGTGACGATTGCCCTCAATGAATGGCGGCCCGAGCAGAAGGCCAAGCTCATTGAGAAAACGCGGATCCTCAAGCGGGTAGTGGCGCTCAACCCGTTGCTGTATTTTTTTCTCGCCACCCATGAAATTGGCAACCAAAATCACGCCGGTGAGCGTGATGAGCACCGCACCGATCACCTTCAACCCCGTCTGATGCGATCCATCGAATATTGCCATGTGCAGAGTGTGCCACGTCGCAGCGATGTTGGCGCTCGGCAATCGACTGCATCGCGTGTAGGCCGACGCTGACAAATAAAGCGGCGGATTTGACGCCATTGACGCGCGGTTTTGGAGTGGCTCGATGTAAACCCCAGGAATATTCTTTCAACACATCGCCGTTTGGCAATGTTTTCCAACCGCAATCACAACGCAACAACGTCAATAAACTTTTCAAGGAGTAAATGAATATGAACTTCATCATCTGGTTAATTATCGGTGGATTGATCGGCTGGCTCGCCAGCATGCTCATGAAGACCGACGGGCAACAAGGCATTTTCCTGAACGTTATCGTTGGCATCGTTGGCGCGATGCTCGGCGGCTGGTTTATTTCACCACTCGTCGGCGTCAGCACGATCAACCAAAACAATTTCAGCATGCCGGCCTTGCTGGTTTCGTTCGTCGGTGCCGTGATTCTGTTGGCTATCGTCAATCTCGTTTTCCGCCGCGGCGCTCGCTAACGCGATCTTGCGGCAATCCCACCACCATTAAAGGAGTTGAACATGAGCTATTTAAACAAGACAGATGCCGTTGATGTTGACGGCAATGCCAATCTTGATCCCATCACCGGCGCACCCGGTGCACATCCCATCGGCACCGGTGTTGGTGCCGCATTGGGCGGTGCCGCCGCAGGCGCAGCAGCCGGTACCGTTGTCGGCCCGGTTGGCACAGTGATCGGCGCAGCAGTGGGCGCCATCGTCGGTGGCCTCGCCGGCAAAGGTGTTGCCGAAAAGATTGACCCGACCGTCGAGCAAACATATTGGCGGGAGAATTACAAAGACCGCCCCTACGTGGGCAGCGCCAATACCTTTGACGACTATGGTCCGGCCTACGGCTACGGCGTCGACGCACGCAGCAAGCACTCTGGTCGCAGTTTCGATGAGGTCGAATCGGATTTGTCGCGCGATTGGAACAGCGCACGCGGCAAGTCAAGCCTCGGTTGGGATCGCGCCAAGCACGCCAGCCGCGACGCGTGGGATCGTGTCAGCGATACGGTTGAGCGCGCAGTACCCGGCGACTCTGACCGCGACGGCAAGTAACTAAAACAAGGTCTGCGGCGGTGCGGAATAATTTCCGCGCCGCCGTTTTTTCGTTTGGAAAAAAGATGACGAATTTGTCGCCGCCCGAGTCCTCGCCCGCGCGAGCGCCAGCTGACATGGCCGCTGCGCCACCCGCTGCGCAGCATGCGCGCAACGCTGTAGACGCGCTCACTGATCGAAACGTGCGCACCATCATCGCACTCGAAAATTTCGCAAAATCAGAAACAACGGCAGGCGAACGTCTCGCGACCCACGTCGCCACGTTCTGCGGCAACATGATTTTTGTGTGGGTGCATCTGGCGTTTTTCGCCACCTGGATTTTCTACAACACGCTGCACTGGTTCGCGCCGCACGGAGATCCGTTTCCGTTTTTTGCGCTAACGTTTGTAGTTTCGCTAGAAGCGATTTTTTTATCCGCGTTCATATTGATCAGCCAGAACGAAGAGAAGCGCCTCACCAAACAGCGCAGTCACCTGAATCTGCAAATCACCTTGCTTACAGAGCAGGAAAACACCCGCATGCTGAAAATACTCAACAACATTGCGGCCAAAGTCGGCGCGGAAATTGACGACGGTTTGGGTCTCGCCACGCTGGAAGAATCTACGCGGCCGGAGAAGTTGATGGATCAGATCGATGCGGCGACATCGACTAAAGTCTAGCGTTGGCGAGCCTCGCAGGTCTAAAATGTGCGCAGAAGCGCGCCCGCGCTAGACATCATGTATTGACCTGCCACACCTCAAGCGATGCGGATTAAGCTTGAGGTCTTGCAACCACAGGCTCAGAGCCGAAATTGAG
>JAYVXF010000286.1:0-3670 GCA_043793345.1 Betaproteobacteria bacterium
ACACGCGGCAAGTTTTTTCATGTCGCGGCGAATGAATTCTTGTAGTTTCAACATCACCCGCGCACGCACGCCGATGGGTGTGTTGCGCCAGGTCTTGAAAGCCTCCGCAGCCGAGTTGATCGCTTCGTTCAATTCGTCCGTTGTCGCAAACGGCACACGCGCCAGTACTTCCTGTGTGGCCGGATTGACGACATCTTTCCAGATTTTCGTTTTGGATTCGACAAACTTGCCGTTGATGAGCAGCTTGACGGTGGGTGCCAAGGCTGTCGACTGGGCGGCGGTGGCGGATTGGGAATTCAGGACTGCGGACATGATATTTCTCCTCGTGTGGTTCTTCGGCACGCAATACAACTGTGCCCACCTTTTCATTATAGGGTTAGTGCCGATTTCTGTTCCAAATGCAGGCATGGCTGCAAGCCAATATCCATGAGGCTCTCCAGCGCATTGCCTTGGAGATGCCCGTCAATGCTGGGGTTTGGCGCATCTGCATGCGCTTGTTACTTTTGTCACATCTATTTGAATCCAAATTTCGTACCAATGTTGTCGGTTGGAAGACATTGCCATGGGTGAAACAACCTGCCGACCTTTGTAAGCAGTTGTTGCGCGTATGCTTGTTTTAACGCGTCAACCGAATGTTTTAGCCGGCGTTACTGGCTTGCAACACTCTTCCTTTTAAGGAGCTTGATAATGAAAACCGTTTTGTCCGTCGCTGTTTTATCCGCTTTGGGTCTCGCTGCCGGCATCGCGTCCGCCAATGATTACGGCGATGTCGCCACCGTCATTTCGGCCACGCCGATTTATGATCGCGTGTCCACACCGCGTCGCGAGTGCTACACCGAACAAGTGACCAGCTACGACGAACGCCGTGTACGTCGCCCGGTTCAGGAAGAATACTATGCCGATTCGCGCGGCAGCAGCGGTGCAGGCACGGTACTTGGTGCCATCATCGGCGGCGTTGTTGGTCATCAGTTTGGCAATAGCTCCGGTGGCCGCGATCGCGGTACGGCGGCTGGTGCCATCGTCGGCGGGCTGATCGGCAATAGCGTTGAGCGTGAAAACGCGCGCTACGGTGACGGCTACGGATACAACAATGGATACCGTCGTGCATCCTCATACGATTACGCGCAGGTCGAGAGCGTGCCAGTGACCCGTAACGTTCAACGCTGCAACGTGGTCTCGGAATCGCGCGATGAAATTCGCGGCTACGACGTTCGCTACCGCTATCACAACCGTGAATACACGACCCGTACCTCGTACGATCCGGGCCAGACAATTCAAGTCAATGTCGATGTGCGGCCCAGCTATCGGACACCGGTGCCGGCGTATAACCGGTATTAAGCGGAATCCGTTTCTGAAAAAGGCGTTGCGCGCAAGTGCAACGCCTTTTTTCTGTCGCGCATTTCAATGCGTCGAAACCGGCCTCGGTCATTCTGCAAACGCAAACAACACCGCATCCGCCGCGACCAAATCATTTTCCTTGAACGCCACCCGCTCGACCACGCCATCTCTGGGGCTTACGATGGTGTGCTCCATCTTCATCGCTTCCATGATGATGAGCGCCTGACCTTTTTTTACGCTGTCGCCAGCACGAGCCATCACCTTGACCACGCGACCGGGCATCATCGCCGTCAGACGGCCATCATTGGCATCGGTGTCGCCTTCAAACAGAAACGGATCGACCAGCCGCAATGCATGACGCGTATTGGCAAATAAAATCGCGATGGCATTGCCGTGCGTCAGCACACGTGCGGTCTCGGCGTGGCCGTTTGCCGCGAATGACACTCTCTCCCCTTCGTGGCTGGTCGCAGTGACGGCGTAGGTGCGATCATCGACGCGGATGTGCCGCGTTGCACCGACAGTTTCGATATCAACCGTCACGATTTCTTCATCGTCTGCCGTATGAAATTCCAACGCGCGATGCGCGCCACGGTTTAGCCACCAGCCATCCTTGCGATCCCACACGTCTTTGCCGCCTCCCTCGTTCGCCAATAGATGCAATGACGCAGCGATCAATGCGCGATCCGGAATGTGTGATTCATCGGGCATCAAGGTCGCGCGATGGGTGGGAATAAATGCGGTATCCGTTTTGCCTGCCAGAAACGCCGGATGCTTTACGAGCTGCTGCAGAAAGCCGAGATTGGTTTTGACACCAAGCACGCAGGTTTCGGCGATGGCGCGCTGCATGCGACGGGTGGCCTCGTCGCGATCCTGGCCCCAGGTAATGAGCTTGGCGATCATCGGGTCGTAGTAGACACTGATTTCGTCGCCGGACACGACACCCGTGTCCAGACGCACATCATCGTCGGCATCGATTTTCGGCGTGGCAAACACATGCATCTTGCCGGTCTCGGGCAGGAAGTCGTTGGCGGGATTCTCTGCACAAATGCGAACCTCAATCGCGTGGCCTCCGGTGATGCTCTCTGTCTGCCGCAGCGGTAGTGCCTCGCCCGCGGCGACAAGCAATTGCCACTCGACGAGATCCTCGCCGGTAATCATTTCCGTGATCGGATGCTCAACTTGCAGCCGGGTATTCATTTCCATGAAAAAAAATTGGCGATCCTCGCCAACGATGAATTCAATCGTGCCCGCGCCACGGTAGTTGATGGCGCGTGCCGCTGCAACGGCCGCTGCACCCATTTTCTCGCGCATGTCATCATCAACCGAGTCGAGGAAAGGCGAGGGCGTTTCTTCCAGAATTTTCTGGTGCCGGCGCTGAATTGAACATTCGCGCTCGAACAGATGCACCACGTTGCCGTGCGTGTCGCCGAACACTTGAAACTCGATGTGATGCGGGCCCTGTACATAGCGCTCGATCAACACATCATCATTGCCAAACGCGTTCTTCGCTTCGCGTCTTGCCGCGTCGAGTTGCGTCGTAAACTCTTCGAGCTTTTCTACGAGGCGCATGCCTTTGCCGCCGCCACCGGCGACCGCCTTGATAAGCTGCGGATAGCCGATTTTTTTCGATTCATTCTCAAGAAACACGGGATCCTGATTGTCGCCGTGATAACCCGGTACCACCGGCACATTAGCCGCCTGCATGAGCGCCTTTGCATGGCTTTTCGAGCCCATTTGTTCCATGGCCGCAGGTGTCGGCCCGATAAAAACGATACCGGCTTTTTCGCAGGCAGCCGCGAACCCCGCGTTCTCCGAAAGAAAACCATAGCCCGGATGAATCGCTTCTGCGCCGGATCGTTTTGCGATTTCGAGAATGACATCGCCTTTCAGATACGAATCCACCGGTCGTGGGCCACCGATCAAATAAGCCTCGTCGGCTTGCATCACGTGTTGCGCGTGCGCGTCGGCTTCGGAGAATACGGCGACGGTGCGAATGCCGATGCGTTTGCAGGTCTTGATGACACGGCAGGCGATTTCGCCACGATTGGCGATGAGAATTTTGTTGAACATCATTTAGCTTTCTATCACCCAATTCGCTTTGCGTTTATCAAGAAACGCGCTTACACCTTCTTTTCCCTCGATGCTGGAGCGTACTCGTGCGATGCGCTGCGTAGTGTCGGCAACAACGACGTCATCGATGCGCTGATTGGCGACGGCGCTGATGAGATGCTTGCTCTCGGTAATCGCTTGCGGTCCGCAGAGCAGCAGCGCCGTGACGATGTCATTAATCTTGTCGTCCATCGCATCGTCATCAGGTGCAAGTTCATGTAAC
>JAYVXF010000287.1:0-11685 GCA_043793345.1 Betaproteobacteria bacterium
TCGATCAAATTTTGCAGCTCCCGCACATTGCCGGGCCAATCGTAGACGCGGATGAAATCTTTGAATTCCGCGTCGAGCCCGGTGATACGTTTGCCCAGCTTGTTGGCGTAATGGTCGATGAAATGACTTGCCAGCAAATCAATATCGCGTCCTCTTTCCCGCAACGGCGGCACTTTCAATTCGAGCACATTGAGTCGATAAAAGAGATCCTCGCGGAACTCGCCACGGTTGATGGCTTGTTTCAGATCTTTGTTGGTGGCAGCGACAATACGCACATTGACGCGACGGACTTCCTTGGCGCCGACCGCACGCACCTGGCGATCTTCAAGTACGCGCAGAAACTTTACCTGCATCGCCATCGGCAACTCGCCAATCTCATCGAGGAACAGTGTGCCATTGTTAGCTTCCCTGATGAGCCCTTCGCTACTGCCGACCGCGCCGGTGAAAGCACCTCTGACGTGGCCGAACAGCTCCGATTCGACGAGCTCGGTGGGAATCGCGCCGCAGTTGACCACGACCAACGGGCCCTCTGCGCGGGGACTGTCATAGTGCAGCGCTTGTGCGACCAGCTCTTTGCCGGTGCCACTCTCGCCACTGATCAACACGGTCGCGTCCGAGGACGCCACCTTGCGAACCATCTCCATCACACGCGCGATTTTAGGGTGTTCGCCAACCATCAACTTTCGGTCACGGGATTTTCGCAGCGTGCGACGCAGCACCGCGTTTTCCTGCCGAAGTTTGCGTTCATCAAGCGCGCGATTGCAGGCATGCAGAAATTCATCGTTGTTGAACGGCTTGATGATGTATTCGCTGGCGCCCAGCCGCAATGCAGCGATCGCACTCTCCATTGACGAGAAGCTGGTCATCAGGATGACCGGCACGGCCGCGTCTGTTTCCTTGGCGCAACGTATGACATCGAGACCGCTGTCCGCGCCGAGCCGCAAGTCAGTGATGACCAGATCAAATACATTGGCGCCCAGCGCCTCGCGTGCCTCGGCCACACCGGTCTTATAGGTAACCTCATAGGGGCCGTCGCCAAGCAGCAGCTCAATGCCTGCGCGGATGCCCGCATCGTCATCAACCACCAGGATTTCCGATTTGCGTGCCATGGAGCCGGTCATGTTGCCTCGAGCGCCGCCGTCGTTTGCGTATAGCGCGGAAGGGTCACCACAAACACGGCGCCGCCTTCAGCGTGATTGTCAGCACAAATTGATCCGTTATGTTCATGGGCGATTTCATGGCTGATGGCTAGACCCAGTCCGGTTCCTTCGCCGCTGGGCTTGGTGGTAAAAAATGGATCAAATACTTTCGTCAGAACCTCTGGCAGAAGACCCGGGCCGCTGTCGCGTATCGCGATCTCGATTGATTGCGGCAGAACGGTGGTTTTGACCCAGATCGAACCCACGCCATGCATCGCTTGCGCCGCGTTCAAAAAAATATTGTGAAATATTTGATGGAGTTGATCGGCCTGGCCAAACACCCACGCATCCGGATTGAGTTCATGATGCAACTCGGTGGACTCGCCGAGGCTGTCGTAACCAAACAAGGTCGCCGCCTCCTCGATGGCCAAATCAACTGGAAATGCGCTCGGCGCGATATTGCCGACGCGTGCGAAGCCATTGAGTTTTCGGGTGATCGCAAGAATGCGCCGAACGCTGGAGGCGATGTTGCGCAAGCCTTTTTCCAGCGTTTGCGGAGAATGTTCTTTCTTCGACTGCAACACTTGGAGAATCGAATGTACTGCGGCCAACGGGTTGCTGATTTCATGGCTCACGCTTGCCAGCATGAAACCAAGCGACGCAAGCCGGGCAGTTTGCGCGTGCGCTGATTCCAGATGATGTAAGTGGGTTTCATCCATCACAATGAGGCAAGCGCCCTGCGGCAGCAGGCGTACCCAAATGCGCTCCTGCAGCGTCAGGATCGGCGAAACACTGCGGCCAACGACTGCTTCCTGCTGGGTGAGCCAGCAGGGCTCGCCCTTTAGCACCGCGAAGTAGTCCGGAAAAAGTTTGTCGAAAGCCCGCGAGCCCGCAGCGGGCAGTTCACGCCCCGACGCACGCATGGCGGCGTTGAGGTACATGACGATGCCTGACTTGTCGACGACGATCACCGGCCACGGAACGCTGTCAGCGAACGGGACGAGCGTGCCGCGCAGATTGAGCACCGGCCCGGTGCGCGGGGCGCGCTTGTCGCCCTCGTTTGCGCGCGCGACCAACTCGGTGACCCAGCGGTTATCTTTGCGCGACATTGATTCAGCGATCCTGACGATTGTTCATAAAAGCGATTGAAAAAATCCGGTAACGTGCCTTCGAACAATTGAAATGGCGACGTCAATTTGCGCGTGTTGGGAATCGATATGCGCGGCACTATTTGCGGTCAACGTAAAAAAATCCATGCATGCGCGTGCTACAAAATTAGCCGCACGCCGCCGCCGCACAACTTGTTGTTTATTCGTACCGAATCTTACAGTGTCGGCCGCATCGATGCCGAACGCTCCGCATTCTGGTTTTGCGAATACACAGTCAGGTGCGGTTTTTGCGAATAAAAGTGGTCGGTACGCTTCGGCTGCATAATGCAGTCAGCGCCCAAAAACGTCGGCGCGACTTTGATATCAGACAAGGAGAGAGACCGATGGCGATAAAACCAAACGAAATGCTGGAGCAGCTTGTTCGTGAATCAAGGAATGAGCTTCAGGCTGGAAAATCCGTCACCCACAATCCGAAGCGCCGATCATTTCTACGCAATTCTGTTGCGATGGCTGGCAGCGCCGGTGCCTTGGGCGTCGCCAGTGTCGGTGCTGATGCTGCAGCATTGGCGATACCTGAATCGAATAAACAAATGGGCCGACCGCTGCCACCCGACGAGTACGGCATGCCGTCGAAGTTTGAGGCCAAAGTAAAACGCCGCCGCAGCGATGTGTTGGTCAACAAGCAAAACTTTTCCGACTGGAGCATGACACCGCTCCAATCAACGCCGGGCATCGTCACACCGAACGGGCTTTTCTACGAGCGCCATCACAACGGCGTACCCGATATCAACCCCGATACGCATGTGCTCGCCATCCACGGCATGGTGCGGAAGCCACTGCAATTAACGATGTCCGATTTGATGCGCTATCCAGCCGTATCAAAGTTTTATTTTATGGAGTGCTCCGGAAACGGGCTCACCGATTGGCTCAAGCCGTCGTCAAAGACGGTACAGCAAACGCATGGACTATTGTCCTGCGCGCAATGGACGGGCGTACCGGTTTCGTGGCTGCTCGATGAGGCCGGATTGCTGCCTGAAGTGAAATGGCTGATCGCCGAAGGCGCAGACGGCTCCGGCCATTTACGCAGCATGCCTCTTGAAAAAATGCTCGACGATTGCATGATCGTCTACGCCATGAACGGCGAAATGTTGCGACCCGAAAACGGCTATCCATTGCGATTATTTGTGCCCGGCTGGGAGGGCAACGTCAGCGTCAAGTGGCTGCGCCGAATCAAGGCCGGCACTGAGCCCTGGCACGTGCGTGGCGAGACCGCGCGCTACACCGACCCGATGCCCAACGGCATGTGGCGTAAATTCAGCTTCGTCATGGAAGCCAAATCAGTCATTACGCGGCCATCCGGCGGTATGCAACTGCAACGCGGCTTTAACGAGATTCAAGGATTCGCCTGGTCGGGCAACGGCAAAATCAAGGCGGTCGATGTGACACTCGATGGTGGAAAAAATTGGCAGGAGGCGACCCTCGAAGAGCCGGTCATCGACAAGTGCCTGACCCGATTCAAGTTCAACTGGAAATGGCAAGGCGGGCCTGCCGTGATCGCGAGCCGCGCGGTGGACAGCACCGGCTACGTGCAGCCGACGGTGGAGGACATCAAAAAATCACGCGCCATTGTCGGTTTCGTGCAGCACCACAACGGCGTATTTCCGTGGAACATCAGCGAATCAGGCGAGGTGACAAATGGTATCGGCTAAACGAATGAAGTTGAATCTGCGCGTCGCGATGCTGCTCGCCTGCGCAGCGATGCCCTGCACAATGTTGAACGCGGCGTCACCCAATACCTCGGGTGCCGCATTCGGACGCGCGATCACCGAGCAGGATTTAGCGGCGTGGAATATCGACATTCGCACGCAGGACGGTCTGGGTTTACCCGCAGGCAAAGGCGACGCCGTTCAGGGCAAAGTGGTTTACGTCGAGAAGTGTTTGGCCTGTCACGGTGAAGATGCCAAGGGCGGGCCGGTCTTCGGCACCATGGTCGGTGGTATTGGCTCGTTCAAAACCAACGTGCGCATCCTGACACCTGGCAGCATGTATCCGTATGCACCGATCCTGTTCGACTACATTCGCCGCGCGATGCCGATGAATAATCCGCAGTCGCTAACCAGCGATGAAGTGTATGCCTTGTCCGCTTACCTGCTCAATCTGAATGGCCTGATCGGCCCGACCGATGTGATGAACAGCAAGTCGCTGGTCACGGTGCAGATGCCGAACCGGGACGGCTTTATTATTGACGACAGACCCGACACGCAAGCGAAGCGATGCATGAAGGATTGCAAGTAGATTTTTGCTGCGGCCTGTGTCGCGCCAACCGTGCGGCACAGACTGATGCGTCGCATTTTCCGTGGCTGCGCACAGGACAACCTCTAGCACTGGCGCGGTGTTCGGGAAGTTTTATGGCTGGGAGGCGCGTGGAATGGCGGTTTGCGTTGGAATGTGCTGGGTGATGTGATATTGAAAGACCCCGCGTTTTCAATCGATACTGACACTATTGATTCCTTGAATCGTGGTTGAAAATTTTCCAAAAGGATCAGTTTCGCCAACGAAGTTACGCTCACTAATTTGTTCAGCCCACGTCACTTGCACGCTGGCAGACCCAATAGCCCCGCCACTTTTGTCCATCACAATTACTTGAATATCGATAGGTATCCGGGCGCACTTTGCAAATGAATTAGTGGTCATCAATACACAAGCGACTGCAATACAGCAGGACTTCATTTTATTTCTTCACCCCAAAACAATGCGCGAGCGAAGGAAACGTCCCTCCCCTAACCTCCGCCGCATACTCCCCCGCTGCGGTCGATACCGCCTTGCCCAAATCCATATACCGCTTCGCAAACTTCGGTGTGAAATCCGGAAACATTCCGACTATATCTTCGGTCACCAATACCTGCCCGTCACACGCAGGCGACGCGCCGATGCCAATCGTTGGAACTTTCAATGCCTCGGTGATGGCACGCGCCACCGGCTCCACCGTCCCCTCAACCAACACAGAAAACGCACCCGCATCCTCAAACCGCCGCGCCAACGCAGGCCACCGCAACAACCCATCCTCTTCCTTGCCCTGCGCCTTGAATCCGCCCATCTCATGCACCCGTTGCGGCATCAGGCCGATGTGCGCCATGACCGGTATGCCTCGCGCACAAAGAAATTCAACCGTCTCCACCAACTCCGCGCCACCTTCGAGCTTCAGCGCCTGCGCACCACTCTCGGCAATCGCCCGCGCACAATTGCGATACGCCTGCTCCCGCGATTCCTGATAGGTGCCGAACGGCATGTCGAGTATTACGGCGGCATGACTCGAGCCGCGCATCACGGCTTGGGTATGCATGATCATGGTGTCGAGCGTGACGGCGAGCGAATTGTCGAGGCCGTACAAAACCATGCCGAGCGAATCACCGACCAGCAACACGTCGCAATGCGCATCCAGCAACTGCGCCATGGGCTTGGTGTAGGCGGTGAGCATGACGATTTTGCTTCTGCCTTTCATGCCGCGAAGGTCGGGGATGCTAATGCGTTTTTGCTGGGCGTGAACGCTCATGGAATTTCTTTCAGTGAGGCGGCGATGGCCGACATGGCAATTGGCAGTATTATCGCGTTTTGTTCAAACACTTCCATTAAAAATCATGTCATTAATTATCCGTTGGTTCATCAACGCGCTGGCTCTCATGCTGGTGGCGTATCTTTATTCGGGCGTGCAGGTGACCGGCATCGTGCAGGCGCTGATCGCAGCGCTGGTGCTGGGGCTGGTGAACGCGCTGATTCGGCCGATTTTAGTGCTATTGACGCTGCCGGTGACGATCCTCACGCTGGGCTTGTTTATTTTCATCATCAATGCATTTCTATTCTGGTTCGTGGCCGAAATCGTCAAGGGCTTCACGGTGTCGGGCTTCACGGGCGCCTTGATAGGCTCGCTGATGTTTAGCGTGATCACCATCATCTCAAGCTGGCTAATTTCGGGCAAAAAAAGCAATTAATACCCGGATTCGCGGCAATAACCACTTGAATATTGTGGGAACGCCCAAAGTTTCTGCATGACCCTGTTATTTTGGAGTTTTAGATGTCTGAACCGACCCAAAGCGCGGCCGACGAATCTTTCGTTGCGCCCGCATCCGCTACCGAGGCGGAAGCGCAATCCTTAACCCCCGAACAAACCATCGCCGCGCTGCAAAAATCGCTGCTGGAAGCCCAGGCGAAGGCCGACGAAAACTACGACCAGTTCGTACGCACCAAGGCGGAAATGGAAAATATCCGCCGCCGCTCGGCGGAGGAAGTATTGAAAGCGCAAAAATTCGGCGTTGAAAAAATGGCTGATGCCTTGCTCGCCGTGAAAGACAGCATGGATGCGGCGCTGTTGGTGGAAAACACCTCGGTGGAATCGTTCAAAAGCGGCGTGGAAATTACCGCGCGCCAGCTCACCAATGTGTTCGAGAAATTCTCGATTGTGGAAGTCAATCCTGCGGGCGAAAAATTCGATCCGACCAAACATCAGGCGATTGCCGCACTCGACTCTGAGCAGACCCCCAACACGGTTCTCAACGTCGTGCAAAAAGGCTATTTACTGCACGACCGGATGCTGCGGCCGGCGATGGTGACGGTGGCAAAAGCGGCGACGGGTAACGGGCGAACGTGACAACCATTGCGCTTGAAATCGTGCCGGGTGGCCCGATATTGAACACAGAGATAAACATCAGCGCGGCATCGCCGCAAAATTTCAGGAAATCAGAGGGAACATCATGGGAAAAATAATCGGAATCGATTTGGGCACCACCAATAGCTGCGTATCCATCATGGAAGGCGGCGTACCCAAGGTCATCGAAAATGCAGAGGGCGCGCGCACCACGCCGTCCATCGTCGCCTATCAGGATGACGGCGAAATTCTGGTCGGCGCGTCCGCCAAGCGGCAGGCGGTGACCAACCCGAAGAACACCTTGTTCGCCGTAAAGCGCCTGATCGGCCGACGCTTTGAAGAAAAAGAAGTGCAAAAAGACATCGGCCTGATGCCTTACAAAATTTTCAAAAATGACAATGGCGACGCCTGGGTCGAAGCGCAAGGCAAAAAAATGGCACCACCGCAGGTGTCCAGCGAAGTGCTGCGCAAAATGAAAAAAACCGCTGAAGACTATCTTGGCGAAGAAGTCACCGAGGCCGTTATCACCGTGCCCGCGTATTTCAACGACAGCCAGCGTCAAGCCACCAAGGACGCAGGCCGCATTGCCGGTCTGGATGTGAAGCGCATCATCAACGAGCCGACCGCTGCGGCGTTGGCGTTCGGCATGGACAAGCAGGAAGGTGATCGCAAGATTGCGGTCTATGACCTGGGCGGCGGTACGTTCGATGTATCGATTATCGAAATCGCCTCCGTTGATGGCGAGCATCAATTCGAAGTCTTGAGCACCAACGGTGACACCTTTCTTGGCGGCGAAGATTTTGATCAACGCTTGATGGATTATTTGTGCGATGAATTCAAGAAGGATCAGGGCATCGACCTTAAAAAGGACGTACTTGCCTTGCAGCGCCTGAAAGAAGCCGCTGAAAAAGCCAAGATCGAGTTGTCCTCTGCACAGCAAACCGAAGTCAATCTGCCCTACATCACGGCCGACGCCAACGGACCAAAACACTTGGCGGTGAAACTTACGCGCGCCAAATTTGAATCACTCGTTGATGAACTGATCGAGCGCACCATGAAGCCCTGCGAAATCGCGATCAAGGACTCAGGCTTGAAAATCAGTGACATTTCCGACGTGATTCTGGTCGGTGGCCAGACGCGGATGCCGAAGGTGCAGGAAAAAGTGAAGCAAATTTTCGGTCGCGAACCACGCAAGGACGTGAATCCCGATGAAGCCGTGGCCGTTGGTGCCGCCATTCAGGGTGGCGTGTTGAAGGGCGATGTGAAAGACGTGTTGCTGCTCGATGTGACGCCGTTGTCGCTTGGCATCGAGACGCTCGGTGGCGTGTCGACCAAGCTGATCAAGAAAAACACCACGATTCCAACCAAGGCCTCGCAGGTGTTTTCGACCGCCGACGACAATCAGTCGGCAGTGACGATCCACGTGTTGCAAGGTGAACGCGAATTGGCGGCTGGCAATAAATCGCTGGGCCAATTCAATCTGGAAGGCATTCCACCGTCGGCGCGCGGCATGCCGCAGATTGAAGTCTCCTTTGACATCGACGCCAACGGCATCATGCACGTGACCGCGAAAGACAAGGCGACCGGCAAGGAAAACAAAATCACCATCAAGGCTAATTCCGGCTTGTCGGAAGAAGAGATTCAGCGCATGGTGAAAGACGCCGAAGCCAACGCCGACGAAGACAAGAAAGTGCTTGAGCTCGTCACCGCCCGCAACACCGGCGACGCGCTGGTGCATTCAACCAGGAAATCGTTGGCCGAATACGGCGACAAAATTGACGCCAGCGAAAAAGAAGCGATTGAAGCGGCCAGCAAGGAATTGGAAACAGCCTTGAAGGGAAGCGACAAGGCCGAGATCGAGGCCAAAACCGAAGCGCTTGGCAAGTCATCGCAAAAGCTCGGCGAGAAAATGTACGCCGACATGGCGGCCAAAGCGCAGGCCGAGTCTGGTGGTGCGGGATCGGCCGGTGCAGGTGCGGGCGCAGGCCCGGCGGCTGGCGGCGAGCAGAAGGAAAAGGACATGGGCAATGTGGTCGATGCCGAATTCACGGAAGTGAAAGACAAAAAGTCGTAAAGCGGTAACAGGTAATGCGTGACGGGTGACGCGTAACAGACGCCGTCACCCGTCGCGTTTTATCAATCACGAATCACCTGTCACGGTACAAAGAATATGGCCAATAAAAAAGACTTCTACGAAATCCTCGGAGTCAATCGCGACGCCAGCGACGAAGACATTAAAAAATCGTATCGCAAACTGGCGATGAAATTCCATCCGGATCGGAACCCCGACAGTAAAGATACAGAAGAAAAATTCAAGGAAGCCAAAGAGGCCTACGAAGTTTTGTCCGAGCCGGAAAAACGCCGCGCCTATGACGCTTACGGCCACGCCGGTGTGAATCCGCAAATGGGCGGCGGCCACGGCGGCGAAGGTTTCGGCGGATTTTCCGAAGCGTTTGGCGATATTTTCGGTGAAATTTTCGGCGGTCGCGGCGGCGCCGGGCGTGGTGGGCAGCAGGTTTATCGCGGTGCCGACCTGCGCTACAACATGGACATCACGCTCGAGCAGGCTGCGCGCGGCACTGAAACCAAGATCCGTATTCCCTCGCTCGAAGACTGCGAAACCTGCAAAGGCTCTGGTGCCAAACCGGGCACCAAAGCCAAAGCGTGCCACACCTGCAACGGTCAGGGCCAGGTGCGGATGCAGCAGGGATTTTTTTCGATCCAGCAGACTTGTCCCACCTGTCACGGCACCGGCAAAGTCATTCCTGAACCATGCGCCACTTGCAACGGCGCGGGACGAGTAAAGAAACACAAAACGTTATCAGTAAAAATTCCATCGGGTGTCGACAATGGTGATCGCATTCGCCTCTCTGGCGAAGGCGAGGCTGGCGTCAATGGCGGCCCGCCGGGCGATTTATATGTGGTGGTGCAACTCAAACCGCATGCGGTATTCCAGCGCGATGGCGCTGATCTGCATTGCGAAATGCCGATCAGCTTTACGGTTGCGGCCATCGGCGGTGAAATTCATATCCCGACGCTGGACGGCGAAGCCAAGATCAAGATTCCCGCCGAAACGCAAAGCGGACAGGTGTTCAGGCTGCGCGGAAAAGGCATCAGGCCGGTCCGCCAGACCTCAGCAGGCGATTTAATGTGCCATGTGGTGGTTGAGACCCCGGTTCGCCTTACCGACCGCCAGAAAGAGCTTTTGCACGAGCTGGAAGAAATCAACAAGACCGACGGCGACAAGCACAATCCGCGCGCAAAAAGCTTCATGGATAAGGTGAAGGATTTTTTTGCGGGTTGAGTGGGATTAATGGTGATGACCACCGTCGCATAATAATTAAAACACTAGCACTGGCGCGGCTCCTGGACTGTTTTATGTCTGAAATTCGCGCCAGTGCTAGTGTCTGATGCACCCTCCGCAGGTAGCAGCGACCCAAGCGCATCATCCTTCACCGTGTTGCAGACACCATGATCGCGGCGAATATGGTTAGGAGCACAGGTTAACGCCCATGACGCGAAATTAAATGATTTTGCGCGGGCATGCTACGCAATCTGCGCCTGCTTAATTTTTCCCCCACTCGGCGAATTTATCCGCGCATTAAATCATTCACAAGGATACAATCCAGACACAAAACATAGGTTGCACGCGACTTGCGGGAAAAGTGGCGTTCCACTCGCAACCGAAAGCGCTGTCTCGAGGAGTGCAACATGAAAAGCTACTTGCGTTACGCGCCGTGGTTGGCGTGGTTTGTTTTTTTTCATCTGCCTCAAACCGCAATCGCACAAGGCGTCACCGCCGACACGATTCTCATCGGTCAGTCGGCCGCACTTTCGGGTCCTGCCGAACAACTCGGCAAGGAAATGAAAGCGGGCGCCGAAGCATATTTTGACGCGGTGAACCAGAGCGGCGGCGTCAATGGCCGCAAAATAAAACTGCTGTCACTGGATGACGGCTATGAGCCTGAAAAAGCGGCCGCCAACACCAGAAAACTGATCGCAGAGGACAAAATTCTTGCGCTCTTCGGCTACGTCGGGACGCCGACATCGAATGCAGCGCTGCCCATTTTCACGGAAGCAAAAGTCCCCTTCGTCGGTGCGTTCACCGGTGCGCAAAGTCTGCGTGAGCCGTTTAACCGTTACGTTTTCAATGTCCGCGCCAGCTATTTCGACGAGACCGAAGCGATCATCCAGCACCTGGTGCAAAGCGGCGCGAAGCGAATCGCGGTCTTTTACCAGAACGACGCTTACGGCAAAGCCGGACTCGCCGGCGTGGAACGCGCCATGAAAAAACGCAATCTTGCCATTACCTCGACGGCCACGGTGGAGCGCAACACCGTCGACGTTGCCAAAGCGGTGCAGTCGATGTCGAAAGATAATCCCACCGCCATCGTCATGATCAGCGCGTACAAAAGTTGCGCCGCGTTTATCAAGGCGATGCAGGCTGCGAATGCTTTTCCGCAATTCTGGAACGTAAGCTTCGTCGGCGCGAAGGCGCTGTCGAACGAGCTCGGTGAAGACGGACGCGGCGTGCAAATTTCGCAGGTCGTGCCGTTTCCGGCGTCGGACGTGAAACCGATTGTGCGTGAATATCAAAAGCGCATCGGTGGTGTAGAAAAATATTCGTTCACGTCGCTGGAAGGCTATATCGCCGCCAAGGTGCTTGTCGAAGGCCTGCGACGCGCCGGCAAAAATCCGACCCGCGAGTCGCTCGTTGACGGATTGGCTGGCATGGGGAAAGTGGATTTGGGCGGGTTCACGGTGAACTACTCACCGACCAATCACAATGGATCGA
>JAYVXF010000288.1:0-3650 GCA_043793345.1 Betaproteobacteria bacterium
CGGCAGTTAATCAGATTTCACGCCGCCAACAAAAATCTTTCCCCGCGCCGCCAAATACAGCAGCACGACGAGCACGATAAACGGCAACATCGACAGCGCGTCCGAATACGGCCCGTTGAAAAACACGTTGCTCCTGGTCGACCAATCGTTGAACCAGGTATCGAACGCGACGAACACACCCGCCGACAGTGCGATGAAAATACCGGCAATCGCGCCACCAGCGATGTAGCCCGATGCCATCAGCACACCAGGGCCTTTGTCGGTTTCGGCGATCAGCTCGGCTGGGGTCATTTTTTCAGACGCAACAGTTTTTCGCTGCTTCCTGTCAATCAACCAACGCACCAGCCCACCGATAAAAATCGGCGTGCTTGATGACAACGGCAAATACACGCCGACCGCAAACGCGAGCGAAGGGATGCCGGACATTTCCAGCACCACCGCAATCATCACGCCGAACAGCACCAGCTCCCACGGTAATTTGCTGTCCAGTATCCCTTTGATGATGTACGACATCAGCGTGGCTTTCGGCGCATCGTATTTGCGCACCTTGCTGCCGTCGGGCCGCTCGGCGTGCGTGCCGTTGATGCCGGGATCGACAAAATAAACCGCCGCGCCATTGTCATCGACCAGATACTGCCCCGCCGGGCCACCGGCGACATCGGTCTTGTGCCAGACGCGGTAGGTCTTGTTATCGTTCGCCGCCTGCGGGCCTTCGAGTGCGGCGCGGGTCACCAGCGGCTGCACTTCGGTGCGTAATCCGGGCGCAATTTTTTCTATCGGCACATAGACAGTCGCGGCCTGATTCAGCCCCAACAAAATCGGCCCCAACAACAAGGCAGATGCGAGCGAGCCGATCATGATGGCGTACTGTTGCAGGCGCGGCGTGGCACCGATTAAATAGCCGGTCTTCAAATCCTGTGAGGTGGTGCCGCCGTTGGAGGCGGCGATGCAGACGATGGCGCCAACAGAAAGCGCGGTGACGTAATAGGTGCCGCCGGTCCAGCCGAGCAACAAAAAAATCAGGCACGTGAGCAGCAGCGTGGCCACCGTCATTCCCGAAATCGGATTGGAGGATGAGCCGATCTCGCCGGTCAGGCGCGACGATACGGTGACGAATAAAAAACCGAACAGCACGATGAGAAATGCGCCGATCAAATTCATCTGCAGCGATGGCGCAAAGGTGATCGCGGCCATCAGCACGATGACACCGATCCCCACCCATTTCAGCGGGATGTCGTTTTGCGTGCGGAAGTGCGATGACGTATCACCCTTCACCCGGTAATCACGCACACCCTGACTCAAGCCGCGCCAGATCAGCGGCAGCGCGCGCACCAGAGAAATGATTCCCCCCGCCGCAACGGCACCGGCACCGATGTACAACACATACGCGCCACGAATCTGGCCGGGACTCATTTCGCTGATCGGCATCGTGCCCGGCGCCAGTGGCACACTCAATCCGTCGCCAAAAAATTTGATCAGCGGTATCAGCATTAAATAAGTCAGCACGCCACCTGCGCACATGATCGAGGCAATGCGCGGGCCGATGATGTAGCCCACACCCAGCAACTCGGGCGAAACTTCCACCGCCACCGAGCCTGATTTCATGGGTGCGCCGAAAACTTTTTCAGGCACATCCTTCCAGCCTTTGAGCGCGATGTTGGCGATTTTATAAATGAGGCCAATGGAGAAACCGGCAAAAATAGTCACCGCGCTGATCCCCGCACCGGTCACGGATTTCACCTGCGCTGCCGCGCGCGAGGTCGCATCCGCGCCCGCCTTCAGCACCTCGGCACAGGCCGAGCCTTCCGGATATTTCAGCACACCGTGCTGCTCAACGATGAGCGCGCGGCGCAGCGGAATCATCATCAGAATCCCCAGCAAACCGCCGAGTGCCGCGACCAGCAACACCCGCGTCAATTCCAGATCGAACCCCAGAATCAGGATCGCGGGCATCGTCACGCCGAGACCAAAGGCAATCGACTCGCCCGCCGACCCCGCCGTCTGCACAATATTATTCTCGAGAATCGAAGCGTCTTTGAAACCCATCTTCGCCCACAGCCGGAACAGCGTGATCGAAATCACCGCGACCGGAATCGAGGCGCTCACAGTGAGACCAACTTTCAACACCAGATACAGCGACGACGCGCCGAAAATAACGCCCAGCAGCGCACCAAGCACCACCGCACGCAGGGAAAATTCCGGCAAGGTGGTTTTATCGGGAATGTAGGATTGCATGGTGGTTGGCATAAGATTTTCGCTGGGTTTGGTTGGGAATGAATGATCGGAAAACGCAAATTCTTGCAGCACTATATCGCACCAAGCTTGATAAACTATTTTGCGACTTGATCCCGCAATTTTGATTTTGCGCCTATGGTTGCAAAACGCCAAACGCAAATCGTGTCGCGATAAGCGTGGTGGGTCAATGGATAAAGTCTAGCACTGGCGCGGGTTTCATGGCGTTTGCGGTCTGGAGATGCCGCCGATGCTGGTGTTTGGCAACTTTTTGCTGGTGCGCAACCAGCGCGGTAGGTTGGGCTGGTTTCATCAAGCCCAACATCCAACCGCCGACGTAATGACGACGGCATAACAGCGCGACGATTTCGCTTAAAAAATTATGCGTAGCTGCGCCGCAGGCATAAGAGCGATTTGGCCTGTGTTAATCTTCAGAGCATTGATGTTGGGCTTGAAGAAACGTCAGCCCAACCTACGGGCTAACTTTTCCTTCGGGTGAATGCATAAAAGGCCACGCCTTTTGTGCATCTCTCATGTCACGCAATAAGGTTCACAAAATGCTTAAAGTGATATTTTCAGGATTCCTGACCGCCTTCATAGTGAATTCCGCATTCTGTCAGGAACGCGCCGAGTTTGACGATGTTGATGCCTTCGTTAAATCGTTGAAAGAGGCCAGCGTGCGCATTTACGCGGATGGCGATTTAATCGGCAAGGGTAGAAAAGACTGGGCCGGCGGGATAGTGTCCAAAGATGAAAATGGCGAAGAAAACATTCAACTCTATATTCTGGAAAAACTGGCGTCTGGGAAATATTCTGTGGCTGAACAATCTGCGTCAAGACAAGCATTTGGTGGAACCGGGAATTTTGGCTACGAGGAACTAAAGATTGCCGACAGGAGCCTTTTTGTCGTATTCAGCTATCAATGGCACGCGTGCGCTGGAAATGCGACGAGCCAATTCAAACTCCGTAAAAATAACTGGCAAATGATCGGCGTTGAATCATTCGAATTAAATCACAGCGACGGCTCGGGAATTGAAGTCTCGTCCAGCACTAATCTGGTCACCGGAAACGCGCTCGTAAAAAGAGAAAGAAATGGGAAATTGAACGTAAGCAGATTCAAAGTGCAACCTAAATTATTTTTATTCAAAAATTACAACGGTGAAGGTTCGATATCAATGCATGAAAAAAAGCGGCTATGTTGAGTCACGGCATGCCCTCTGTAGCGCGGTAGGTTGGGCAGACGTTTCATCAAGCCCAACACCCAAACGCCGACGCAACACCTACGACGCAATCGCGTGAACATTTCGCTTAAACAAATACGCATCTGTGCCGCAGGGTTGAGGGCGATTCGTTCCGTGTTAATCTTCGACGAGTCGACACCGACGTGCAGTCGCTACTGGGCGAGCTGCTTCATCACA
>JAYVXF010000289.1:0-31696 GCA_043793345.1 Betaproteobacteria bacterium
CATTGTGGCCGGGTTGCTCACCGAACGCACCGCAAACGCAATCGCGACGATGGTCGGCCTGGCGCGACACCAAGGCCACTTTTATAACTGGTACGACACGCAATCGCTGCAGCCGTTGGCACCCCTCTACGTTTCGTCGGTCGATAGCGGTAACCTCGCGGGTCATTTGCTGACACTGCGACCAGGGCTGCTCGCGCTAAATGACGACAGGATTTTCAGTGCGCGTTTTTTTGAAGGGCTATTTGACACCTTGAGAGTTCTCAAGGATGCGGCGGCGGGCTCACCACCGGCTGTAGAAGCGCTGCTCGAACGGCTGGAAAACGATCTGGCATCGGTCTGCGCTCGGGCACCTGCGACGCTTGCCGCGACGCAAGTTTGCTTGACGCGGTTTGCGTCATTCGCAGCGGAACTGGCCACCAGCCTTGATTCCGTCGCCGCAGCGCCCACTTCCGCCACCCAGCCCGCGGACGACGCACATTGGTGGGCGCAGAAACTGCTGCAGCAATGCCAGTACGCAGTTGACGAGCTTACATTGCTGGTACCGTGGCTGACCAAACCATTGGCATCGGCACGGCTGCGCGCCCTGCTCGACGCGATGGAAATTCCCACGTTGCGCGAGCTTGGCAGCCAAAACGTCACCGCGTTCGCATCGATCGAGCAGCAACTAAGCGCTGACGCGACGCCGCACGAGCGCGAAACGTTGGATGATTTGCACGCGCTTGTCATTGCGGGGGGCGTTGTTGCCCAACAGCGCATGGTGGAGATTGAACGCCTCGCGTCGCGCGCAAGCGCACTGGCGGCGATGTCGTATGACTTTTTGTACGACAAGGCGCGACATTTGCTCGCCATCGGCTACAACGTTAGTGAGCGCCGTCAGGACGCGAGCTACTACGACATGCTCGCCTCCGAAGCCAGGCTGTGCAATTTCGTCGCGATTGCGCAAGGGCAGCTACCGCAGGAAAGCTGGTTCGCACTGGGACGCCTGCTCACGTCGTCCGGCGGCGACCCGGCGCTGCTGTCGTGGAGCGGCTCGATGTTTGAGTACCTGATGCCGCTGCTGGTCATGCCGACGTTTGAAAACACGCTACTCGACCGCACCTACCAAGCCGTGGTCGAGCGCCAGATTGTCTATGCCGCTCAGCGCAACGTTGCCTGGGGTATTTCGGAATCAGGCTACAACACGGTCGACGCGGCGCTTAACTATCAATATCGCGCCTTCGGTGTGCCGGGTCTCGGCCTCAAGCGCGGCCTGGCCGACGATCTGGTGGTGACGCCGTATGCGTCAGCGCTGGCGCTGATGGTGGCGCCGGAATACGCGTGTGCGAATTTGCAGCGCTTGGCCACCGAGGGTCTGGCCGGGAAATACGGTTTTTACGAAGCCGTCGATTACACGCCCTCACGGCTGCCACGCGGACAATCGAGCGCGGTGATCCGCTCGTTCATGGCGCATCACCAGGGCATGATCTTTTTATCGGTGGCCTACCTGCTGCTGGATCGTCCGATGCAAAAACGGTTCGAATCGGATCCGATGTTTCAGGCAACCGCCTTGCTACTGCAGGAGCGCGTGCCCAAGGCCGGCGCGTTGCAGCTGCATACCGACGAATTCGCCGCCATTCGTGCCGCAACCAATGATGAGCAAACGCCGGTACGCGTGATCGACAACCCCAACACGCCGATACCGGAAGTGCAGTTGCTGTCGAATAGTTTCTATCACGTGATGCTGACCAATGCCGGTGCGGGCTATAGCCGCTGGAAAGATCTGGCCGTCACCCGCTGGCGTGAAGACACGACCTGCGACAACTGGGGCACGTTCTGCTACATCCGTGATCACACGAGCGGCATATTTTGGTCCAACACCCATCAGCCGACCCTTAAACGCGCGGAAGCGTATGAAGCCATTTTCTCCGAGGGCCGTGCAGAATTTCGTCGCCACGATGAGGACATCGATACCCATACCGAAATCGTGGTGTCGCCCGAAGACGCAATCGAGCTGCGCCGGGTGCGCATCACCAACCGCGCAAGGACTCGCCGTAGCATTGACGTGACCAGTTATGCCGAAGTGGTGCTCACAGCCGCCGACGCGGACGCACTGCATCCAGCGTTCAGTAATCTTTTTGTGCAGACCGAAATCATCACGCAGCGCCAGGCGATCATCTGCACCCGTCGGCCGCGGTCGCTCGCCGAACAGGCGCCGTGGATGTTTCACCTGATGGCGGTACACGGCGCCGGTGTTGGCGAGGTGTCGTACGAGACCGACCGCGCACAATTCATCGGACGCGGTAATACCGTCGCTGCGCCGCAAGCGCTGATCGGCTCCGCCGCGCTCTCCAATAGTCAGGGCTCGGTACTGGATCCGATTGTCGCGATCCGCCACCGCATCACGCTCGACCCCGAGCAGTCGGCAACGATTGACATGGTCACCGGTATCGGCGAAAGCCGCGATGCATCGTTGCGGCTGATCGAAAAATATCAGGATCGACGGCTCGCGGATCGCGTCTTTGAATTGGCGTGGACGCATAGTCAGGTGGTGCTGCGGCAAATCAATGCCACCGAAGCCGATGCACAGATTTACGCGCGGCTCGCCAATTCGATCATCTACGCGAACGCTTCGTTGCGCGCCGATCCGGGTGTACTGCAAAAAAACCGGCGCGCACAATCCGGTCTGTGGGGCTACGCGATTTCCGGTGATTTGCCAATCGTGCTGCTCCAAATCAGCGCCCCTGAAAATATCGATCTGGTGCGCCAACTGGTACAGGCGCACGCCTACTGGCGGCTCAAGGGCCTGGTCGTCGACCTGGTGATCTGGAACGAAGATCGCGGCGGCTATCGGCAAATGCTGCAGGAACAAATCATGGGGCTGATCGCCTCGGGAATAGAGGCGCATGTGATTGATCGGCCGGGTGGCATTTTTGTGCGCTCCGCCGAGCACATGTCGATCGAGGACCGCAATTTGTTCGAGTCTGTCGCCCGCGTCATCATCAGCGACCAGCGTGGCTCGCTCGCCGACCAAATCAACCGGCGCGGGTCTGCGGAACTGCGTGCGCCGCATCTGAAATTGCCCCGCTTGAAACCGACCCGCGCGCATCGCGACGAGCTGGCCGCCACCACTGCGTCCGCACCGGACGATCTACAGTTCGACAACGGCCTCGGCGGCTTTAGCAAAGATGGCCGCGAATACGTCATCACCACCACCCACGCCGAGACCACCCCCGCGCCATGGGTGAATGTGCTGGCCAATCCGCATTTCGGCAGCATCATCTCCGAAAATGGTGTCGCCTACACGTGGAGCGAAAACGCCCACGAGTACCGCTTGACACCGTGGCACAACGACCCGGTGAGTGACGCGAGCGGCGAAGCTTTCTATTTGCGCGACGAAGAGACTGGTCATTACTGGTCGCCCACACCACTCCCCCGCCGGGGTGCCACGCCGTACGTGTGCCGTCACGGCTTCGGCGTCAGCATCTTTGAGCATAGCGAGGCCGGGATTCACTCGACGCTGACGGTTTACGTGCCGCTCGACGACGCGGTCAAATATTCGGTCTTGAAAGTGCGCAACGATTCTGGCCGCGCGCGCAGGATCACGGCGACCGGATATGTGGAGTGGGTGCTCGGTGATCTGCGACCGAAAACGACCATGCACGTAATCACCGAAATTGATCCGCTAAGCGGCGCGCTCTATGCCCGCAATGCCTACAACAGTGAATTTGCGGATCGCATTGCGTTTTTTGATGTCGACGATCCGACCCGGACTTTCAGCGCGGACCGCGCCGAATTTGTGGGTCGCAACGGCACGCTTGGTGCTCCCGCCGGCATGACGCGCTCGCATCTTTCCAACAAAGTTGGCGCGGCACTCGATCCCTGCGCAGCGATTCAGGTCGCACTCGAGTTGGTGGAAGGGGAAGAACGTGAAACTATTTTCCGGCTCGGTGCCGGGCGCAATCACAACGACGCCAGAAAGCTCCTGCAACGTTGTCGCGGCAGGGTCGCTGCACAGGAAGCACTGGAAAAAGTGCGGCAGTACTGGCAGCACACGCTCGGCGCCGTACAGATCGACACGCCCGACGCGTCGCTCAACGTGTTGACCAATGGCTGGCTCTTGTATCAAACGCTGGCCTGCCGTCTGTGGGCGCGCAGTGGCTATTACCAATCGGGCGGTGCGTTCGGTTTCCGCGATCAGTTGCAGGACGTGATGGCACTCGTTCATGCCAAGCCACAGCTCGTGCGCGAGCACCTGCTGCTGTGTGCGGGACGTCAATTCCGTGAGGGCGATGTGCAGCACTGGTGGCATCCGCCGTCGGGTCGCGGTGTGCGTACGCATTGCTCGGATGATTATCTGTGGCTGCCATTGGCGACCTGCCGCTATGTGCTGTGTACCGGCGACACCGGTGTGCTGAATGAATCCTCGCACTTTCTCGACGGCCGGCCGGTCAATCCCGACGACGACTCTTATTACGATTTGCCCGGCCGATCTGAGGAGACGGCAAGCCTGTATCAACACTGTGTGCGCGCCATTGAACGCGGACTTACCAGCGGCGCGCACGGCCTGCCGCTGATCGGCTCCGGTGACTGGAACGACGGCATGAACATGGTGGGCAAACACGGCAAAGGTGAAAGTATCTGGTTGGGATTTTTCCTGTGTGAAGTGTTGCAGCAATTCACGCGTGTTGCCAGGCTTTACGGCGATACGACCTTTGCTGCGCGTTGCGTCGATGAGCGGGCCAGGCTGTCGCGCAATATCGAGCAGCATGGCTGGGACGGTGCGTGGTATCGCCGCGCTTATTTTGACGATGGCACGCCGCTCGGCTCGACGGACAATGTCGAATGCCAAATCGATTCCATCGCGCAGAGCTGGTCGGTACTGTCCGGTGTGGGGGACTTTGAACGCGTGCGGACGGCGATGGACTCGCTGGATCAGCGCCTCGTGCGTCGCGATGACGCGGTCATCCAGCTACTCGATCCGCCGTTCGATAAATCGAGCCTGGATCCGGGCTACATCAGAGGCTACGTGCCGGGCGTGCGGGAAAATGGTGGCCAATATACGCATGGTGCAATCTGGGCGGCGATGGCGTTTGCCGAGTTAGGCGATCATCGGCGCGCGTGGGAACTCACGGCCATGATCAACCCGGTGAACCATGCATCGAGCCGTGAAAAAATGGCGAGATATAAAGTGGAGCCGTTTGTGATTGCCGCCGACGTCTACGGCGTCATGCCGCATACCGGTCGCGGTGGATGGAGCTGGTACACCGGCTCGGCCGGCTGGATGTATCGGCTGATCATTGAGTCGCTATTGGGTCTGCGGCTTGAAATCGACCAGCTGCATTTCGCACCGTGTCTGCCTGCGGACTGGCCGGGCTTTACGATGCACTATCGATATCGGGAGACGGTCTACAACATCGCTGTGATACAAACACGCGGGAGTGAACGCGCAGAGCTTCGCGATACGACGGTGACGGTGGATGGCGTCGCGCAAACGGCTAAGGCGATTACGCTGGTTGATGACCGAAGAGCGCATGCGGTTAAGGTGAAAATTCTTCTCACATAGTGATAAAGCCTGTCGTCCCAGCGGGTGTCTCATTTTGCGAGCGCTCCCCGATAATAAACAGTCGGGTAAAGACACAGCATGTGTTGTCAGCAAATGCCTACAAATGGATGCGTAAAAATCTTACACGCTTGTAGGTACAGACTGATGCCGAGGGGTAGCAGTCCCGCGTAATGTGTATTTGCGATAGAAACATCGGCAAGTAAGCGATGACGACTACACCGCCAACGCGCGGCAACCAATTGGAGAAACAGCCATGAATTTGAAATTAACAGCAGCACTTGGCGCGACGACAATTTTCTTCGCCACGCAGGCAGCGGCGCAAATTACCTTTTACGAAAATGAGGGATTCCGTGGCCGCGTGTTTTCAACCAACCAACAAGTTCGGGATTTTGAACGGCAGGGATTCAATGATCGCGCGTCCTCGGTGGTTGTTGAGCGCGGTCGCTGGGAGGTTTGCTCAGACGCGCGCTTTGAGGGTCGATGTGTAGTGCTGCGCCGTGGCAGCTATGACTCGCTAAGCGGCTTGGGCATGAACGACCGCATCTCCTCGGTACGTCCGGTAAACCAACAGGCCGCCTACCAAAACGAAGCGCCTGAACCACTGCCCGCACCGACCTACGACTATCGCCGGCGTCCGAGTGAGCGCATCTATAACGTGCCGGTGACGTCGGTTCGCGCCGTGATGGGCACACCCGAACAACGCTGCTGGGTCGAGCGCGAGCAAGTTGTTGACCAACAACGCGGCGACCCGAACATCGGCGGCGGCATTGTCGGCGCACTCATCGGTGGCGTACTGGGCCATCAAGTCGGCGGCGGACGCGGGAAAGATGTCGCCACGGCGGGCGGTGCGATTGCAGGCGCATTGATCGGTGGCAACGCCGGTCGAGGCAGCGGAAATTACAGTCAGGATGTGCAACGCTGTAGCACGACGTCGAACGGTCGGGCGCAATATTGGGATGTGACCTACAACTATCGCGGCATCGACCATCGGATTCAGATGAGCTCGCCTCCGGGTAACACGATTGCAGTCAATAGCCGAGGTGAGCCGCGGCAGTAATTTTTGTCGCGTCAAGTATCGGAAAAGCGGCCTCGTGGGGTCGCTTTTCTTTGGGGCGATGTTTGCGTTGCAACAGCCGAACACCCTGCCAAACTTTTTTACACGCTCTGCACAACAGCTGGTTGCGTAAAACCACACAGGAATCCGGGCGTTCGACTTGTCGCATTTTGGGTCGAATCGAAAGGGGTGAAATGAAGCGATTACGATTCCAGCTATTGGGGTTCGCCCAAACGCTTTGGCGCGCCGTCGGAGATTACGCATTTGCGATTGGTTCGCGCCGGCAGCTAATAGGACGCGAGGAAAAAACCACTGCCCGCGTAAATTCAAACCAGCCACCGGTGCGATACTTGCGCCTCGAACGTTTGAATTCCCATTCGTGAAAAAGAACAGGAAGCCGCCGTGAACGCACCGCAGATTGAAGCCCCCACCATTGACGCCATTCGCGCCAACCGCACGCGACTGGGTGATCTCGTCATCACGACGCCCATCCGCCTTGTGGTGGATGACGCGCTCGCAGCGGCGGTCGGTACATCGACAAGGGTGTGGCTAAAGGAGGAGCTGTTCCAGCGCACCGGCAGCTTCAAGCCGCGCGGCGCGTTTTCGGTAATGCTCGACCTCGACGCGGCGGCACTTCAACGCGGTGTCACCGGCGTGTCGGCTGGCAATCACGCCATCTCACTCGGCTACTGCGCGCGCGAACTTGCCACCACCGCGAAAGTGGTGATGCCGAAAAACGCCAATCCATTTCGCGTGCAGGTGTGTCGCGAACTCGGCGCCACCGTCGAGCTGGTCAACAATGTTCACGATGCCTTCACGCGCGTGAAGGAAATTGAAGCCACCGAAGGTCGCACGTTTGTGCATCCGTATGAAGGCCCAAAAACCGCACTTGGCACCGCGTCGGTCGGGCTTGAATTCATCGATCAGATTCGCGCAGCAGGTAGCTCGCTCGACGCGGTGATTGTCGCCGCCGGTGGCGGCGGATTGGCGGCTGGCGTTGCGTGCGCGGTGAAGCAGATGAGCCCCGATACCGCCGTCTATGTGGTCGAGCCGGAAGGTGCTGACACCTTAAGCCGCAGCTTCAAGGCGGGCACGCCGCAGTCGATCGATGCCGTACGCTCCATCGCCGACTCGCTGGGTGCGCCGCGTTGTGAGCCCTATTCGTTCGCGCTCAATCGCCGCTACGTCGATGAAGTCGTGCTGGTGAATGACGACCAGATTCGGGACGCGATGCGGCTACTGTTTCGCGCGGCCAAACTCGTGGTCGAACCGGCGGGAGCCGCAGCGCTCGCCGCGCTGATGTATCCGCTGCGCACGCGGCTTGAGGGAAAGAACGTGGGGATCGTTGTCTGCGGCGCGAATATTGATGCCGAGACTTTTGCGAAGCAGTTGTTGCCTTGATGGGATGGGACGCAGGTTTCGTGCATGGCGCGCGAATAAGCGAATAGCCGTGAACGTAAAACAGCTGCGGAAATTCTGCCGGAACCTGCCCGGCACCAATGAGCGACTATTGTCCGAGCCATACAACATCCTCGTCTACTCGCTGGACAAAATAAACTTCGCCTACTTCAAGACCAGCGAACCCGAGCGCTGGCGCTTCAGCATCAAAGTGACACCGGATCGCTTTGTCGAACTCACCGATATTCCAGGCGTGAAGCCGGCGCGATATCGCGGCCGCTACCACTGGGTCACCATCGTCGATGTCGCCAGCTTTCCGCCGGGATACTTGAAGGAGTTGGTGACGTGGTCGCATTGGTATGCGCTGGATGGGCTGTCGCGGGTGCGGAGGCGGGCTTTGGAGACTGAAAGTCTGATGTTAGCCGTCGGCAAGACCATGCGGTAGTTTTGGTAAAGCGAAAGTATCGTGGTGGGAGCAGCCCGGTTATTTGAGACGCACGAACCGGATGGTCGTCGAATTCACTACGGGTGTGATAATTTGAGTTAATCCTGTGATTTCGAACGTAGCAGCTCAAGAGGACGATATTTATGTACCACTTGTTTCAAATTTATCTAAGCCATGCAAGGTGTCTATTTTTCGTTAGCCCCTCGGAGTTCTATCGTTGAACGTAACAGCTGAAGAATTGCGCGCTTATATCGAGTCGTTTCATCAATGCCTCGCGTCTGTCGCTGGCCAGTTCCTGGCACCGGAACACAGCAAAGACCTTCTCCATAACGCACTGCTTCCGGCTCGAATCACTGGATACGTATCGACGCAGTTTGGGGTCGCAATCGAGTACGAGAAAGCAACTGAAACAACCATTCAAGTGGTCAAAGGTAGTGCGCGCATAGAAGATCTATTCATACACGCTCCAACCCGTGCCCGAACAGTTGGTCCCTTGTTCAATATCGCAGCTCGTGGCTGTAGCTTTGCCAAGTTGACGCTTGCAGGCGCCTTTCCGTTTCGCCTTACAGCGGAAAGTGCGTCAATCTCATTTGAAGACGTCGCATTTGAGATTGATACATGGAAGCGCGAGGTGCAGTTTGCAGAGGTCTATGGTACTCGCAACGCTGGTGAATGGAGCCAAGGCAAGGCTGAGTCGAGAGCTAAAGACGAAGTCCTTGCGGCTCTAGTGCAAGTCACACGCGCACACGAAAGGCAGACCAGCATTGCAGATTACATAGGCCAATTTAAGAATAAGACAGTTCTCGTCCTCGGCGACTATGATGACAAAGGTCTCAGTCGCCTCAGTGGTATCAAAGCTGCTCTGGCTTCATGCGGCTATGAGCCGCTTCTCGTCAAAGATATTCCGGATCATCCGCATCACGATATTCCACAGAAGTTTGTAGCTATTGCTGCCATCAGTCGCTTCGTTGTCGTCGACGACTCGTCAAAGTCCGGGCATCTTCTCGAAGTTCAACTGTGCAAGCAGAATAGCTGGGTGACAATTCTGCTACGCGCTGGAGGCATATGTGGTTCCTACATGACCGCTGGGGCAGCGCACGCGAGCAACGTTATCCTGGAGTTGGCATATGAACCATCTAGTCCCGATCAAGCAGTCACAACGGCTGTTCAATGGGCAGAGGAAAAGCTCAAAGAGGTCGAGCGGAAGTTTGAAAGTACCTATCCGTGGCGCGCGCGCGACTAACTGCCAACCCGCGCGGTCAGAGTCGAATATTTTCCGCAGATCGCCTATTTCCTTCGTGAGCAGGAGTCGAATTGTTTTCCGACCCCACGCAACAAGGCTCACATTTCGCCATTTCGCCACAGACGAACTACTCGACGCCAGCGCCAATCATCCCCGCTTCTAAAAACATTCAAGCCTTCCCAACCAGCGCAATAATCTTCGCCCTCACCTCGGCCATTTCAACAGAGGAAGCCTTTCCCTTGTGTTTCGCCTTGCGGGCAACCCAATCGAAGCTTTTAACTTGATCAGCCAATGCAGCACTTGGGCGCGCACCCGCGATCAATACCTCGAACGGATAGCCCTTTACTTGCGAGGTCATCGGACAGCAGAGCATCAATCCGGTTTTACCGTTGTATGCCGATGGGCTCAGCACCAGCGCTGGTCTATGCCCAGCCTGCTCATGACCGGCTTGCGGGTCAAAGGCCAGCCACACGATATCGCCGACCTCTGGCACGTAACGACGAACCACTACAACATCTCTTTGCCGACTGCCGACCCGAAGCTAACTTCGGTATGCATGTTTTTTTTTGTAATGCCATCGAGCAGTCGCGTGAGGTCGTACTCGCCCGGAGAAACCGGCTCGATGACAATGCGCCCACCTTCCTCGCGCACGTCCACGGTTTCATCCAAACTCAGATTGGCGGCTTGCATGATGGCGACAGGAATGCGCACCGACGCGCTGTTTCCCCATTTTTTTACGATCACACGCATGCTTGATACTCCAAATTTTTTCAATATCGCCAATATACATTGGCGAGCACCACGTTGCAACATTGTCGATACAATGCGCTGCCATGTTTGTCGCTTGTAAAATGTTTTCTTGGGATAGGCGCGTCTTGTGGCGGCCTGCATGTTTCTTACAGGACCGACCCCAGCGCGCCACCGCGCCACCCATCTGGTTGCTCCCTTGTATCCACCGTACGGTAGCGTCAACCTGCTCTACCGGTATTTCGTCGCTTGCCAAGTGTATTTCGCCAGCAAGCGCGCTAGACTTCACCATCGAATTGCCATTCCATATAATCCGCGAAAGGATCCACCGATGAAATTGCTGCTCTGGCTGTTACTACTCTTTTTCAGCTGGCCGCTCGCGCTGTTGGCGCTGGTGCTATATCCGATTGTCTGGCTGATTTCATTGCCGTTCCGTCTGGTCGGCATCGCGGTCGAGGGCGTGTTTGCGTTGTTGCGTTCCATCGTGATGTTGCCGTCGCGGTTGTTGCGCTAAGCCCTTACTCGGCAATTTTTTCGTCAATCCACTTTGTCACCAGCGGCCACAGCGCCGCTTCGCTTTGCGATTTGAAAAACCCGAAATGGCCAACGCGTTTCAGGCCGAACTGTGCGGGTACGATCAGGCGATATTCCACACACTCTTTCGGGTATGCAGCGTGCAACATGAGCGCGCCGTCCTGAAGCAATAATTCGTCATCCTCGAACATCAACCCCAGCACAGGAAAATCCGCACTTGCATAGGCTCTCAGCGCGCCCGGTTCGCCACTCAAAATGTAATCCGGCGTGAGGCACCAGCGCCGCCATTGCCGCATCGCGCCGGTGGGTACGTCGCCAATCACGCCGATGCGCGCACCCGGAAAATAGCCAAACAACGGGCACAGCAGCGGTACCAGCAGGTACCACAGCAATGGCGCCGTGCGTCGAATGCTCGCCGCGTTATGACGCCTGGCGCCGCTACCGACGGCAACGTTGATGAGCCCCGCGAGCCGCGCCCGCGACGGCAGCAGCGGCGCACACTGGCCGCCGAGACTGTGACCCAGCGCAAACACGGGCGTGTCGGGATAAGCATCTGCCGCCGCATTCACCACCGCGTCGTAGTCCTGCGTGACCCAATCGCTGAGATCGGCTTGCACACCGCGCATGCTGCCTTGCCGCGATTCGCCGATGCCGCGATAGTCGAACGTCCACACCGCATAGCCATTGGCGGCAAGATAATTCGCGAATGGCGCATAGAAAGATTGCGGCACCGCCATGGCTGCGGCAATGACGATGCTGGCCTGCGGTGACTGACGGGTATCGGTCGGTTCGAACCGATAACCAACCAGAGGATGCCCGTCTCGCGCTTTGATGGTGATGCGATTTGTCATAGCCGATATTTTGCCTCGAATGCACGCACTTGAACGCGATGCGCGACGTACTTCGTGAATCGCCGCATGATGTCTCTTATACTGCCCATGCTATTGAGCAAGAATGAAATTTCAAGGACACGCCATGCACATTGATCCATCGACCAACGCCCCCATCGACAACTACAAGCTGCTCACCAATCTGGTGGTGCCGCGCCCGATCGCATGGGTTACGTCGCAGAGCGCTACGGGCATCGTCAATTTGGCGCCGTTCAGTTTTTTCAACGCGGTCGGCAGCAACCCGCTTTTTATATTGATCAGCGTTGGCCAAAATGACAATGGCAGCATGAAAGATACGGCGCGAAATATTTCCGCAACGAGCGAGTTCGTGGTCAACATGGTCACAGAAGATGTGCTGGCCGCGATGAATGTTTCCGCCGCTGATTTTCCGCCGGACACGAGCGAGCTTGCCGCCGCAGGATTGCACACGGCAGCATCGATGCGGGTCGATGTGCCGCGTGTGGCCCAATCGCAGGCCAGCATGGAATGCAAACTCCACAGTGCGCAGGCGCTCGGCGCATACACACTTTTCATCGGCGAGGTGGTGATGTTCCATGTCGCCGATCACCTCGTCGGCGAGCGCATGCACATCGACGGTTTTGCGCCCATCGGGCGGCTGGGTTCACCGTCGTACTATTGCCGCACCGATGATCGTTTTAGTCTTGCACGCACGACCTATGCGAAGTGGCGGGAAGGTCGTTGAATTTTTTTATTTTTCTCGCGGCGGACTACGCATTGCGAATTGCATGTGACGTCTGTGCCGAATGCGGACTGCGACCGTTTGTCATTTCGACCGTAGGGAGAAATCTGCTTTTGCCTTGCATCGCCAACAGCAGATTTCTCACCCGATGAAGCAGGGTTCGACATGACAGGTAATGAATATTGCGGCATATAAAGACTCAACGCTTCTTGCTGCAACAAAAGACGCCAGATTTTTAAACAAACACCAGCACTGGCGCGGCTTCCCAGCCATTTATCCGCCAAACTCCGCGCCAGTGCTCGTGTTTGTCATCGTCAAAACCCCGACCCCGGCTGCGTCAGGAATTCGATTTCTTCGGCCGTACTCTCCCGTCCAAGCACTGCATTGCGATGTGGAAAACGCCCGAAGCGGCTGATGATGTCGAGATGTTTTTGTGCCCACACGTGCAGGTCATTCGTTTCGTCATACGCGGCGAGTTGCTGCATTAATTGCAAACACCGCTGCTGATCGGGCAACGCCTCGCTGTGCTCCAGCGGCAAATAAATGAACTGGCGCTCGACCGGCTTCAATCCGCAATCAAAGCCTTTGGCCAACGCATGCGCGGTCGCCTCGCACGCCAACGCGTCGGTGGCAAATGCACGCGCGCTGCCACGAAACATATTGCGCGGAAACTGGTCTTGCACGATCACGAGTGCCAGACAATCTTGCGCGTTATTTTTCCAGTGCGACAGTGCGCCTGCTTCGGCGGCGACCAAGGTCGCCAAAAAGCGCTGGCGAATTTCGTCATCGAACGCAGCGTTCTTTCCAAACCATTGTTTACGGCGCTTGCCGTGGTCTTCACCTTCGCCAAACCAGAATGCGAGGATTTCACTGCCGGTGGCAACTGCTTCGTCTAGCCTATTTTGCACTGCGCTTTTCATCCGATCCATGCTGTCCCCTGATTGCGTTCTGGCGCATGGCGGAATTGTACTTTATGATATTCATTCACATCAACGCAGCGGGAGTGGGATCGATACGATGAACGTTTTATCTCCGCACTGCGCGTCTTTCCAGCCATCCAACACTGCGGCCAGCGCGTTCTGCGACAGATGAATGCGTTACTGGCTTGATGATGCCGCGCCGGATCGCTTTTGATGGTGCAGGGCTGTCAGCGATTCCGGCGGAAGTATTGCGACAAACAGACCTTGAGTCGTTAAGTTTTTTTCAAAACGCGCTGCGCGAATTGCCCGATGCACTTTGGCGGCTCACGCAATTACTCATCAGTCAGAAATAATGGCGACAGTTTCAAATCAGGGTTCGTCATTCCCGCGAAGGCGGGAATCCAAGTTCATTCAGGCAAACTTAGATTCCCGCCTTCGCGGGAATGACGGTGCAAGATAAATAATGTCGTCAATATTCCTGACTGCTGTGTAAGTCAACTCACCCTTCTCGATTTGCGCGCCAACCCCTTGCGCGAATTGCCCGACGCCATCGGCAACATAGCTTCACTGGAAAAACTCGATCTGCGCTGGTGCAAACTTGCGGTGTTGCCGCCCTGGATAGATCGACTGCGGGCGCGTGGTACGCTGGTTTATTGTTAGCAAAGTCTAATACGGGCGCGCCTCCCAGACCGGAATGCCGCGAAACGCCGCAGCAGATGGCGATCTGCGCCGTTTTATGCGGGTATATTTATCCGTATCGATTGCGCAATTCGCCAATGCCCGCGATGCTGACGCATACGTCGTTGCCCGCCTTCATCGAGCCCACGCCAATCGAGGTGCCGCACGCGATCACGTCACCTGCTTCCAGCGTCAGGTCGTGCGAGATCAGGCTCACCAATTTTGCCGGCGGGAAAATCATGTCGGCGACCGGATAATTTTGCCGCTCCTGGCCGTTGAGGGTGGTTTGAATGGTGAGTGTCATCGGATCAATATCGGTGGCGATGACCGGACCGAAGACACCGAACGTATCAAAACTTTTCGCCCGCGTCCATTGCGCGAAGCTCGCGTCCTTGAACAGCAATTCGACGGCGGTAACATCGTTGATGCAGGTAAACCCAAAGATAAAATCGGCCGCATCCGCTTCACTCACAGCAGCACAACGTTTGCCAATCACGATGCCCAGCTCACCCTCGTAAACAACCTTGCCCGCATACGCAGTCGGCACGCGGATCGGCGCGCCGTGCGGGTGGAAAGCGTTATTGCCTTTCAAAAAATATAGTGGTTCGGGCGGAATGGCCTGACTCAATTTTGTCGCGAGGGCGTGAAAATTATTCCACAGCGCGATCATTTTGGTCGGCTGGCACGGCGTCAATATTGTCACCGCGTCCAAGGCAACTGTGGCACCGGTGGCAACGGAAGCGGCGAACATATCACCGCTATAAATCACGATGCTGTCGCCGTGGAGTTTGCCAAAGCCGACTTCTCCGTTATGCTGGTACCGTAGCCAATGCGCCATGTTTGCCTCGTCGTTGGGTGAATGTCGACAGTTTATATTGCGCAGCGCACGGCGGCGATTCGTCGCGGAATTTTTCAGCAATGTGCATTCGCTGTTATTCTGAATACCTCTCAGCAATTGGAGCCCACCAAATGTCCGATGCTCATCAGTTCGAAACCACGTTACGCTGGCCGGCATCGGCATCGCAGGCGATGCCACCGTCGCCAACATTTTCGCGCAACAACATTCTCGGCGGCGCCGGCAAGCCCGACGTGCCCGGCTCAAGTCCTGCGATCTACGGCGGTGACACCAGCCGTTACAACCCCGAAGAGTTGCTGCTGATGTCGTTGGCCGAATGCCATATGCTGACTTACCTCGCCATCGCTGCGAAAAAAAACATCACCGTTGTTGCCTACGAGGATCATGCCACCGGAACGCTGGGGTTGGCTGAAGCGGGCACACCGGGCGCGAAAATGTCGATGCAGTCGGTGATCCTGCATCCGCGCGTGACAGTCGCGAAAGGCACCAATCTCACCGACGCGCAGGCGATGCACGAAAAAGCGCATGCCAATTGTTTCATGGCCAACTCGGTGAATTTTCCGGTGACGCATGTTGCGGAAATCATTGAGCACTAGCAGCGTGCTGCATAATCAGACTTCTCCTACATTTTTTCGGGTGTCCTCCCCATTGACGTGTCCTCCGCGTCAGTCAACACTGCGTTGTCCAATCATGCCCGGCGAGATGAATCGCTGGCTCGTCGTAACCACTTAACCAAAAAATCGGGGTGTTGAAATGAAAAAATTTGCTGCATGTCTGCTCGCGCTTTGCTTGTCTTCCCCCTTTGCATTCGCCAACACCTTCACCACCGACCTCACCGATCTGTGGTGGAACGCAAATGAATCAGGCTGGGGCGTGACAGCGACGCATCAGCGCGAAATTGTCTTCCTCACTTTCTTTGTCTATGGCATCGACAATCGCGCCACTTTCTACACCGGCCAGGCGGCTTACGTGGGTCAGGCCGCGTCCGGCGCGCTGATTTTTTCAGGGCCGATGTACGAAACCAGAGGCCCGTGGCTCGGTACTTTTTTCAATCCCAATGCGGTCGGCATCAGGCAAGTCGGCACGGTGAACTTCACCGCCTTCGTCGATACCGCGACCTTGAGCTACACGGTAGACGGCACCCTCGTGAACAAAGCGCTCACGCGCCAAACTTTTCGCAATAACGATTTGACCGGAAATTTCGTGGGCGTGATCAGGGAAACCGCGTCCGGATGTACCAATCCGGCCAACAACGGCACCGCCGAGAGAGTCGTTGGCGTGGCGATTTCCAACTCGACCACCGCCCTCACGATAACGACCAACGAAGCCGGATCAATTTGCACTTACGCCGGCAACTATCGTCAAAGTGGCCGGATGGGTTCGTCAAGCGGCACCGTCACCTGCCCAAACTTTTCCGGCACCTACGACATGGTTGAAATTGAAGCCACTCCGCAAGGCATCACCGGCAGATTGGTGTCGAGCGATAATCTGTGTTCGCAAGTCGTGGGACGGTTGGCGCTGGTGGCTCGATAAGCAAAGGTGAATTTGCCGTGATGTAAAGGCTGATCGAATGCGGCGTTGCATTTGCGGTAGCCGTCTTCGATCACGCCAGGATTTGTACGCGGCGTGATGCATGCGTTGGGGGCTGCAGCATTTTTGATCCTGTCATGTCGAGCATCGCGAGAAATCTGCTTGTTACGATGCGCTGGCGGCAGCGTATCACTTGAATGCGCCAAACAAGACGAGAAAAACACTAGCATTGGCGCGGCTCACAGAGCATAATGCCGCCAAGAGCTGCGTCAAATGGCGATCTGCACTGTTTAATGCTGGTAAGCGCTCATCGACAACCGCGCTTTCTCAGCCGCCCGGAATTGCGCCAGCCACGCGCCGCGCCAGACCGATCCAAGCGATAATTGGTCGATCTCTTCTAAACAACAATATCTCTCAGATGAAAACCCTGCTCGAACTTTCGCGCGATCTTGCCGATGGCAAAACCACGTCCGAAAAACTGCTGCGCGCGTGCCTTGAAAAAATCGCTGATCCGGCGGGCGAAGGTGCGCGTGCGTTCGTCAAAATTTACGCCGACGACGCCATCAACGCGGCGCGTGCCAGTGATGCTGCGCGCGCGGCCGGCCGCGTTGCGTCGCCAATTGCAGGCATGCCGATTTCGATCAAAGATCTTTTCGATGTGGAAGGCGATGTCACCCGCGCCGGCTCAACAATTCTCGGGCATGCGCCGCGCGCCACCGCAGACGCGCCTGCCATCGCGCGGCTGCGTGCGGCTGGTGCGATCATCATCGGCCGCACCAACATGACCGAATTCGCCTATGGCGCGCACGGCATGAACGCGCACTACGGCACGCCACTCAACGCCTGGGATCGTGCGACGCGTCGCATTCCTGGCGGCTCGACCTCGGGCGGCGCGGTGAGCGTGACCGACGACATGGCCGCCGCCACGATTGGCTCCGACACCGGCGGCTCGGTGCGCATTCCTGCCGCGCTGTGCGGCATCGTAGGCTTCAAGCCGACGCAGGCACGCGTGCCGCTGACGGGCGCATTTCCGCTGTCCTTCACCCGCGATTCCATCGGGCCGCTGGGCAATTCAGTCACCTGCTGCGCGTGGCTTGACAGAATCATGGCGGGCATCAAACCAGCAACGCCCGCCACGTTGCCACTGCAGGGATTAAAGTTAGGTGTCGCCAAAACCATTCTGCTCGACCATCTCGACGCACCAGTGGCAGAGGCATTCGCGCGCGCGCTCACGACGCTGTCCGCGGCCGGTGCTGACATTCGCGAATTTGATTTCCCCGAGTTGCAACGCGAAGTCGATGGCAGCAAAAAAGCAAATTTCTCCGCCGTCGAAGCCTATGCGCTGCACCGTGAACGACTTGCAAATAACCTCGCTGACTTCGATCCGCGCGTGGCCAAACGCTTGTTGCTGGGTGCGAATATGCTCGCCGCCGATTACGTCGACTTGCTCAAGTTAAGACAGTCACTGATCGCGTCGGCGAACGTAACCACGGCGCGATTCGATGCGGTATTGGCACCGACCGTGCCGGTCATCGCGCCATTGACAAGTGACATGGACTCTTCCGAAGAATTTTTCTTGCGCATGAATGGATTGTTGTTACGCAACTGCGCGCCGTTCAATGTGCTTGACCGGCCATGCTGGTCATTGCCCTGTCATCGATACGGCGATGCGCCCGTTGGCTTGATGGTGGTCGGCGAAACCATGGGAGATATTCGCCTGCAGTCAATTGGTCTGGCGATTGAGCAGGCATTGAAAGTACTGCGCTGAGGTAGCCACTACACTAGAGCCCCCGCTAAAACCCGCGATTTTTCTTTTTGGTTTCTTCCGCTTCTTTCATGTCAGCCGCCATTTTTTTCTCGGCCATTTTCTTGTCCCAGCCGATCATCGGCGTAATCACGTTCCACCACAGCATGAGCAATCCAAACGGCGTCATCACCCACAGCCAGCTCCAATTGCCGACCGGCGGAATATCGAGAATTTTCAGCAAAAAAATAATCACAAAAATAGCGGCAAGCCACATGGCAAACTCCGGAAGCGAAAGAACATGACCAACAAATTAGCACAAAGTACCTCACCTTACCTGCAACAGCATGCCGAGAATCCCGTTCATTGGCAGGAATGGGGGCCTGAGGCTTTGCAAATGTCCCGCGAAACCGGTAAGCCGATCCTGCTCTCGGTCGGCTATTCGGCGTGTCACTGGTGTCACGTGATGGCGCACGAGTCGTTTGAGGATGACAGCATCGCGGCAATCATGAACGAAAAATTCATCAACATCAAAGTGGATCGCGAAGAGCGGCCCGATATTGACCAGATTTATCAGACGGCGCATGCGATGCTGACACAGCGATCCGGCGGCTGGCCGCTGACCATGTTTCTCACGCCGGAAACCAAACCGTTTTTTGGTGGCACTTATTTTCCGAAAACGCCGCGCTACGGTTTGCCTGGCTTCGGCGATTTGCTCGGCCGCGTGTCGCAATATTTTCGCGACCATCAGAGCGAAATCAGCGCGCAAAACGAGCAGTTGATTGCCGCACTCAATCGCGCCGCGCCGGATGTGGCAACGGCCGATTTTACGCGCGAGCCGATCGATGCGGGCTACCAGCAAATGGCGCGTTCGTTCGACGCGAAACGTGGCGGCTTCGGTGCGGCACCAAAATTTCCGCATCCGGAAATGATCGACTTTTGTCTGCGTCGAAGTGCTGAAACCGGTAACGCGCAAACCCGGAACGCGGCACGTCATCTCGCCTGTTTCACGCTCGAGCGCATGTGCAAAGGCGGTATTTTCGATCAATTGGGCGGTGGCTTCGCGCGTTATTCAGTAGACGCCGACTGGGCGATTCCGCACTTTGAAAAAATGCTTTACGACAACGGTCCGCTATTGCGATTGTTGGCCGACGCATGGCTGTCGAGCGAAGACGTTGAGCAAAAAGCCTTGTTTCAGCGCTGCGCTGCAATGACAGCAGCGTGGGTGATGCGCGAAATGCAGCCGATGCGGGACGAAAAATATTCCGGCTATTTCTCGACGCTGGATGCCGATTCAGAGGGCCACGAGGGGAAATTTTACGTCTGGACAGTGCAGCAAGTCGAAAGTCTTTTGAAGCCCGACGAATATAGTGTGACCTCGCGTCATTACGGTCTCGATCAGCCCGCCAATTTTGAAGAGCATTTCTGGAATCCCGTGGTTGCGATGCCGCTCGCGGAAGTCGCGCAGGCGCTGGCGCTGCCGCGCGAGGAATGCGAAGCGCTTCTGGCATCTTCGCAATCTAAATTATTCAACGCGCGCGAAACCCGCATTCGTCCCGGTCGCGATGAAAAAATCCTCACCAGTTGGAACGCGCTGATGATCGAAGGCATGGCGCATGCAGGCCGCATCTTTGGCCGCTCCGATTGGGTCGCATCTGCGCGCAGCGCGCTTACCTTTCTGCAACACACCATGTGGGACGCCAGCGCGCAACGGCTGCGCGCGACACACAAAGACGGCAAGACGCATTTGAACGCCTATCTCGACGACTACGCCTACCTTTTGAAAGCGCTGATCGAAATGATGCAGACCGATTTTCAAACCGACGATCTGCAATTCGCGATTCAAATTGCCGATGTATTGCTCGATCAATTTGAAGACACTGACAACGGCGGATTTTATTTCACCAGTCACGATCACGAAAAACTGATCCAGCGACCGAAGCCCGGCCACGACAACGCGACACCTTCGGGCAACGGCATCGCGGCATTCGCGCTGCAGCGGCTTTCCCATCTCACCAACGACGCGCGCTACGTCGAATCCGCGCGCAAAACGCTCGCGTGTTTTTTTGAGCAGATGGAGGATCAGCCGTCCGGATTCGGCAGTTTGTTGATGGCGCTTGAGGAACACTTGCTGCCACCGCGCTTGGTGATTCTGGCCGGGCCCGCCGAGAAGCTACCGCCGTTCAAGACCGCACTGGCGGGCAATTACGTGCCAACCACGATGGTGCTCGCCATCGCGAACGGCACCCACGGTTTGCCGCAATCCCTGCAACGGCCCGCGACCGGCGAGGTCAACGCCTATGTTTGCCAAGGCGTTACCTGTCTTGCCCCGCTGACGGATATCGCAAAATTGCAGGAAGCGATTAAAATGGCGGTATTGCCCGTTTGAATATGCCCGTGCCAAGATCAAATCTTCTGGAGAACACATGAAACGCTTAACTACCGCATCTGCCCTCGCTGTCAGCGCCCTCCTCACCATGGGCAATGCGCTCGCGGTCGACGAACTGCACAAAAAATACGGCTGCACGGCCTGCCACATGGACGACAAGCAACTGGTCGGCCCCGCCTACAATGCGGTCGCCGCGAAATACAAAACCGACAAGGAAGCCGTGAAAAAGCTTTCCGAAAAAGTCCGCAAAGGCGGCATGGGTGTGTGGGGGCCGGTACCGATGCCGCCGAACCCAACCCCAACCGACGCAGAAGTGACGGCGATGGTCGAAGCGGTGCTGAAAACCAAGTAACCGAGCCAATATCCGCAACGCTATTGGGTAAACAAAAAAGCCGACCGCTGCGTCGGCTTTTTTTCGTCCTTGTTCCGCAATATCCGGGCGTCGAAAGTATCCGTCTGGCCGCGTTTTTCATTGACAATCGCCAATATCGGTTCGCATAATTATGGCTTGTTACGTTTCTGTGGCAACCCAACTTTTCTCCCTTTTCCAACCATTCTTTTTTGGAGCTGCTCCGATGAAAAATTCCTACAAACTTGTGTTCGCCGCCATGCTTGCTGCCGGACTTGTTGGCTGCAGCAAAGAAGAGGCAAAGCCTGCGCCCAAGGCTGACGCCGCACCCGCAGAGCCGACCGTCACGGTGACCATCGCCCACGCCGGTCCGCTGACGGGCTCGATTGCGCATCTGGGTAAGGATGATGAGAACGGTGTGCGCCTCGCAGTCGATCAAACCAACGCGAAAAAAATCAAGATCGACGGCAAAGTGCTGAACATCAAATTCATCAGCGAGGATGATCAAGCCGACCCTAAGGTGGGCACCACGGTCGCGCAAAAGCTGGTCGATAGCAAAGTTGTCGCGGTCGTTGGCCATTTGAATTCTGGCGTGACGATTCCGGCGTCGGAGATTTATAACAAAGCGGGTATTCCAGTCATCTCCGGCTCAGCCACCAACCCGACGCTGACCGAGCGCGGACTCAAAAACACATTCCGCACGGTCGGTCGCGACGACCAGCAGGGGCCCGCGCTGGCGACCTACATCGCCAACGAATTGAAAGGCAAAAAAGTTGCGCTGATCGATGACAAAACCGCCTATGGTGAAGGCCTCGCGAACGAAGTCGAAAAAACCCTCAAGGCGGGCAAGGTAAATCCCATCGCACGCGAACGCACCACCGACAAGGAAACCGATTTCAAAGCCATTCTCACCAAGATCAAGGGCAAAAATCCTGATGTCATATTTCATGGCGGCATGGACGCGACCGGCGGCCCATTGCTGAAACAGGCGCGCGAACTCGGTATCAAAGCGGTCTTCGTATTCGGCGACGGTGCCTGTACGACCGAGATGTCGAAGCTCGCAGGCCCTGCAGCCGAAGGCTTTGTTTGTTCGCAGGCGGGTTTGCCTTCGGAAGCCGCCAGCAAGGAATTTCTGACCGCGTTTAACGCGAAATACGGCGAAGTGAAACAATACGCGCCGTATTTCTACGACGGTGCCATGGCCATGATTGAAGCGATGAAAAAAGCCAACTCGGCCGATCCGGCAAAATTTGGCCCGGAAATTTTCAACGTGAGCTTCACCGGTGCCACCGGCAAAGTGGAATTCGATGCCAAGGGTGATCGTAAAGACGCTGAAATCACCATCTTCAAAATGGCTGGCGGTAAACTCACGCCGATGTCATTCGTGAAGAATGGCGTATCCACGGCCTTTGCGCCTGCTGCTGCACCAGCCACCGCAGCGACACCCGCACCAGCCGCTGCGCCTGCCAAGCCCACAGAAGCGCCAAAGAAGTAAGCCCCGAGCGAAAATTAAAAACGGCACCCATTGTGGTGCCGTTTTTTTTGCGCCCGTCATCCTGCGGTAACATCGGCTCACATGGATACATTCCTCCAGCAACTCGTCAATGGCCTCACGCTCGGCTGCGTTTACGCGGTCGTGGCGCTCGGCTACACCATGGTTTACGGCATCATCCAGCTCATCAATTTCGCCCATGGCGAAGTGGTGATGATTGGCGCAATGGTGGCGTTCAGCGTCATCAGCGCACTGGCAGGCTCGGCGATTCCACCGTTAATTATTGTGCTGCTCGGCATACTCGCCGCAATTCCGGCCTGCGCATTGGTCGGCTACACCGTTGAGCGCATTGCCTACCGACCGTTGCGCAATGCGCCGCGACTGGCACCGCTCATCACGGCGATCGGCATTTCCATCATCCTGCAACATCTTGCCTTGCTAATCTGGGGGCGCAACTTCATTTCATTTCCACAAATTTTCCCGACCGAGACTTACCACTTCTCTGATTCCGCCAATAGCGCCACCATCACCAATGTGCAGATTGTCATCATGCTGCTATCAGTCGCAATGATGGCGGGACTGCTACTGCTGGTGTACAAGACGCGCATCGGAATTGCCATGCGCGCCACGTCGCAGAACGCGCAAATCGCCGGTCTCATGGGTATCAATATCAACAGCGTGATTTCATTTACGTTCGTCATTGGCGCGGCACTCGGCGCGATGGCCGGCGTGATGGTCGGCTCTTACTACGGCATTGCGCATTACCAGATGGGATTTTTACTTGGCCTTAAAGCCTTCTCGGCCGCCGTGCTGGGCGGTATCGGCAATCTTGCGGGAGCAGTATTGGGCGGCATTTTGATCGGGCTGATCGAGGCGTTTGGCGCAGGCTATATGGGCGACGCGACCAACGTGTGTTTTCTCAATGAATGGCTGCCGGGTTTTTCAGCAATGTGCGAAGCCAACGCCAACGGCAGTCTGTTCGGCAGCAATTACAAAGATGTTTATGCGTTCATCGTATTGATTTTGGTGCTAGTGTTTCGTCCGTCGGGATTGCTTGGTGAGCGGGTGGGGGATCGCGCATGAGTTTGCAAACTAGGCTCGCTGGCTTGCGAAAAAACCCTGCGCTGTTCTGGCCCGGCGTGGTGATGATTGCCGTCGCGCTGATCGCGCTGCCGTTTGTGCTGGCGATGGCGGGTACGGCGTGGGTGCGCATCACCAACTTCGCGATATTGTTTGTACTGCTCTCTCTCGGCCTCAACATTGTGGTCGGCTTTGCGGGCCTCCTGGACCTGGGCTACATCGCTTTCTATGCGGTTGGTGCCTACGTATACGCCTTGCTGGCCTCGCCGCATTTTGGATTGCATCTGCCGTTCTGGATCATCCTGCCGATTGGCGCGCTGGTGGCATGCATTTTCGGCGTGCTGCTGGGCGCGCCGACCCTCAAGCTGCGCGGCGATTATCTGGCCATCGTCACCTTGGGCTTTGGCGAGATCGTGCGTATTTTCATGAACAATTTGTCCGAGCCGATCAATATCACCAACGGGCCCAAGGGCATCGCAACGATCGATCCGATCAAAATTGGCAGCATCGATTTTGGCAATGACACGCGGATCGGCGACTTCTTGTTATCCGGCACGATCAAGTATTATTTTTTCCTGCTCGTCGTCATGCTGATCGTGATCGTCATCAACCGGCGACTTCAAAATTCGCGCATCGGCCGTGCCTGGGAAGCGATTCGCGAAGACGAAATGGCGGCGCGCGCGATGGGCATCAACACCACCCGCATCAAGCTGCTGGCGTTTGCGATGGGCGCGTCGTTCGGCGGCCTGGCCGGCGGCATGTTCGCCGCGATTCAAGGATTCATCAGCCCGGAAAGTTTCGTCCTCAATGAAAGCATCATGGTGCTGGCGATGGTGGTGCTCGGTGGCATGGGCAACATTACGGGCGTGGTGATCGGCGCGGTGCTGTTGTCGTTCGTGCCGGAATTGCTGCGCTACACCGTGGGGCCGGTGCAAATGTCGCTGTTCGGCAAGATGTGGATCGAGCCGGAGGTGCTGCGCATGTTGCTGTTCGGTTTTGCGATGGTGCTGATGATGTTGTTTCGTCCCGCAGGGCTGATGCCTTCAGCGGTGCGCAAGCGTGAATTGACGAAACAATGAAAACCATTCTTGAGATCCAGGGCATCACCAAAAGATTCGGTGGACTAACCGCGCTGTCGGAGGTGAGCTTCGCCATTGCCGAAGGCGCAATTTTCGGACTCATCGGCCCGAATGGCGCTGGCAAAACGACGCTGTTCAACGTTCTCACGGGGCTGTACCCGCACGATGAAGGCACGTTCACATTTCAAGGCAATCAGCTGCGCGAATTAACGCCCGATCGCATTGCCGCACTCGGCATTGCGCGCACGTTCCAGAATATTCGACTGTTCGCTAATTTATCGGCAATTGAAAACGTGATGATCGGTCGCCATGTGCGCACGCATGCAGGCGTGTGGGGCGCGATCACCCGCAACGCGGCCACACGCGCCGAAGAGGCCGCGATCCAAAAGCGCGCGCACGAATTGCTGGTGTTTGTCGGCCTCGATGCGCGCGCCAATGATCTGGCCAAACATCTTTCCTACGGCGATCAGCGCCGTCTGGAAATCGCCCGCGCGCTGGCGACCGATCCGAAAGTGCTGGCGCTGGACGAGCCGGCTGCGGGCATGAATGCGACCGAAAAACTCTCGCTGCGCACGCTGCTCGAATTGATTCGCGCGCAGGGCATCACGGTGCTGTTGATCGAACACGATGTGAAGCTGGTGATGGGTCTCTGTGATCGTATCGCCGTGCTGGAATACGGCAAGAAAATCGCCGAGGGCATTCCTGCTGAGGTGCAAAAAGATCCGAAGGTGATCGAAGCTTACTTGGGTGTTGCGCCGGAAAAATCGGCGGCGGCATGAGTTTGCTGAGTCTCAATGACGTGCATATTTCCTATGGTGGCATCAAAGCCGTCAAGGGGATTACGTTCAATGTCGAAGCACACGAACTGGTCTGTTTAATTGGTGCCAACGGCGCAGGCAAAAGCACCACGTTAAAAGCCATCAGCGGATTATTGGCACCGAATGCCGGCACCATCAATTACAACGGCGAGAACATTGCCAGCCAGGCAGCCTACAAAATCGCAAGCAAGGGATTGCGCCTGGTGCCAGAGGGGCGCGGCGTATTTCCGATTCTCACCATCGAAGAAAATCTGCAGATGGGCGCATACACACGCAACGACAAGGCTGGCATTGCGACCGACATTGAACGCATGTTTACGCTGTTCCCGCGATTGAAAGAGCGCCGCAATCAAACCGCAGGCACGCTTTCCGGCGGTGAGCAGCAAATGTTGGCCATCGGTCGCGCACTGATGGCACAGCCGAAATTGTTGCTGCTCGATGAGCCTTCGATGGGCCTGGCGCCGATCATGGTGCAGAAAATATTTGAGGTGGTGCGCGAGGTTTCCAAAACCGGCGTGACCATTTTATTGATCGAACAGAACGCGCGGCTTGCGCTCGAAATCAGTACGCGTGGCTATGTGATGGACGGCGGGCTTATTACGCTGCAAGGTGAATCAACAGCGTTGCTGGCTGACCCGAAAGTACGGGCGGCGTATTTGGGTGAGTGACAGCAGGATCGCGGAGGCTCTAATGTCGTTAAGCAAAATCGAACTCGCCGAATTAAAACGCGCCAAGGCGCTGCTCGAAAACCCCAGCCTCGCGGCGCGCATGTCCGCGATGCTCGGCTCGCCAATCGACAAGGGCATGAAAATGTTGCCCGCGCGCTTTCAAAAAACGGTACACGAAGCCTCGGAAGCGGCGATGTTGAAAGCGCTCGATGTGGCCGTAAAGTCGCACGGCATCGATGGCAAATCAACATCGAAGGATCGCCTGCACAAATTCGCCGCAGCCGCGTCAGGCGCGATGGGCGGTGCGTTTGGCTTGGCCGCGCTGGCGGTGGAATTGCCGATTTCGACCACCATCATGTTGCGCTCGATTGCCGACATCGCAAAAAGTGAAGGCGAAAATATTCAGCACATTGAAACCAAGCTCGCGTGCCTGACGGTGTTTGCGCTGGGTGGACGAACAGCAAAAGACGACGCGACCGAATCGGGCTACTTCGCCACGCGTGCCGCAATGGCCGGTGCGGTGACTGAAGCGAGCAAATTTCTGGCCGAAAAAGGTTTCAGCAAAATCGGCGCACCCGCGCTGGTGCGGCTGGTGTCGCTGATCAGTTCGCGCTTCGGTATCGTGGTGTCGGAAAAAGCGGCGGTGCAGGCGATCCCGATTCTGGGTGCTGCCACTGGCGCGTTGATCAACACCTTATTCATTGAACATTTTCAAAACATGGCGCGCGGGCATTTCACGGTGCGGCGGCTGGAGAAGATTCATGGCGCGGAACCGGTGAGGTTGGCGTACGAGGCTTTGTAGCGCCAATACGCTCTATAAACTTTGTCATTTCGAACCTGAATATTTGTCATTTCGAACCCGGCTTCATCGGGTGAGAAATCTGCTTTATGTCGGTGGAAAGACGAAGCAGATTTCTCGCGTTGCTCGAAATGACAATGTTATATTTTCGGTACTGCGCAACGACTGAAACCGGTACGATTCCGATAATTTCACATGCATGTGAAATTCCTTGCCTGATTTTTTACCTGCGGGTAAGATTGCGGATATGCAAAAGCGCCTCCTTACAAAGCAGATCGCGGCCGACCTTGGCAAAAAAATGGTCTTGCTGTCAGGGCCGCGCCAATCGGGCAAGACCACGCTGGCGCGCGCCATGCTGCCGGGCGGTAAGCGCGCGGCTGAGACACGCTATCTGAATTGGGACGACGATGAGTCGCGCACACGTATTTTGCAAGGCGCGTTTCCGCACCAAGGCATGATTGTGTTCGACGAGCTGCATAAGTACAGCCGTTGGCGCAATTTAGTGAAAGGCCTATACGACCGCGAGCGCGAAGGCTTGCAGATTCTAGTCACGGGCAGCGCTCGCCTCGACCTTTACCGACGTGGCGGAGATTCATTGCAGGGTCGCTATCATCATCTGCGCTTATATCCACTCTCACTCAATGAGGCAGCTTGCCGCGTGAAGGATTTGATGGCGTTAGGCCCGTTCCCGGAGCCGCTTCTGGGAGGCTCGCTGGTCGAGGCGCGGCGTTGGTCGCGGCAATATCGTTCGCGTTTGGTTCGTGAAGACGTTGCCGATCTTGAGCGCGTGACCGAAATGGGGGCGATTGAGAGTCTCTCGATCCGATTGCCCGCACTCATCGGCTCACCCTTGTCGTTGAATGGGTTGCGTGAAGACTTGCAGGTCGCGCATAAAACGGTCGAGCGCTGGCTGGATATTTTTGAGCGCCTCATGTTTATATTCCGGTTGGAGCCGTTTGGGCCGCCGCGCATCAAAGCGGTCAAGAAGAGCCGCAAGCATTATTTGTTTGACTGGCTCGCCATCGAAGACGAGGGCGCGCGGTTTGAGAATCTTGTCGCATTTCATCTGCTGAAAGAGTGTCACTACCTTGAGGATACCGAAGGCCGTGACATGGAACTGCGATTTTTTCGCGATGTCGAAGGTCGCGAAGTCGATTTTGTGCAGCTTGAAGATAAAAAGCCGATCCGGTTTGTCGAATGCAAGCTCAGTGATACGACGATTAGTCCGGCATTGCTGTATCTACGGCGAAAATTTCCGCAGGTTGCATCTCTGCAAGTCATCGCCAAACCAAACGTTGACCGCATCGGGCAAGAAGGCGTACGTCTGGTGAGTGCGGATAAGTTTCTGGCGGAGTTAGCCATCTAGGCAACAGTTTTGTACGGGGTGAAACATGGATCACAAACACATCAACGTGAGCACTGATACAAAGTTACGCTTTCGCGACCGCATACGCGGGGTGGCAAGCGCATGGGGCGGCATGGCTTCCAGCGGCCCACGCCAAGAGAACACCGCCACACTAAAGAGTCTCACTAAAACGCTCGACAGTGTTGACCACGAACTCCAACTCATTTCCCACGCCACCAAATACAACTGGATCAACCAACGGCTGATTCTGCTGCGTAACGCGTTGATTGCCTTCAGCATCCTGCTGGTTGTGGTGATTACGGTAGTCGCGTGTTACCGAGAAGCTTATCGGCAAACCCTCACCATCGCCGCCTTTGATGTGCCGGAGAAGTTGGCTGAACGCGGCATCACCGGCCAGGTCATCGCCAAGGCGGTGTTTGATGAACTCATCAAACGTCGTGACTTAGTCACAACACTGGAAAAGGGTGAGCTCAAAGGAGCATGGGCGGAGAACCGCTCAGACGTGGCGATCCCCGAAGCCAAGTTCACGCTGCAATCGGTGTTTCGATATTTACGCTACATGACGGGTAATGAGATTGCGGTGGACGGCGAATTCATTCTCGACGGTGATGATGTCACCATGAAAGTGCGTGTTGCCGGCAAACCACCGACGATTGTAAAAGGCAAACTCGCGGCATGGGAAACACTGGTCGGGGATTTGGCGATGGGCGTGCTCGATGTTACCCAACCAGCGGTAGTCGCTGCCTACCTCGGCATCAAGGCCGAGACGCCGGAAGATCTGGTCGCGCTCTCCAAACGCCTGCGGCGTATGTCGCTACAAGACCCCAAACTCAGCGGTGCGGTGATGTCGGTCGCCTACGATGCCTATGGCAATGCAATGCAGCGTCAGGGCAGAGTCGACGAAGCGGTACTCGCCTTCAACGAGGCGATGGCGCTAGACCCCGCCAACGGTGTTGCGGTGATTAGTGCAGCCAGCGCACAGGTATCGAAGTGAAATTGGGATAACTCGACGCTGTTATTCAAGCGGGGGCAAACCATGCAGTTGCCGGAGTCGGTCAAACGAGGCGCGTTACGAAACCGTTTTGTGGGTGCGCTCAACTCTGGCGATTGTGATGCTGCAGCAAGCGTGCTCAACGAAGCGCGCCAGTCACCGTTGTACGATCCACTGCGATTTGTCGATTCAGAGGCCATCGCCCTGGCAACCTGCGATTTCGAAGAAGCACGCGCCGTGGCGCTGTTGGCGAAGTACGTCGCGATGCACCCCGATAACGAGCGTTATGCAGGCGTACTTGCCGGTATACAAGACCGGCGCCCCGAGAACCGCTATCGGGAGCAGAGCATACAGATTGGCCGTGATGCGATCACCGCAGGGGCAGGTAGCGGCGTCGTGTCGCCGAATCTGGTCGTCACATTGGCTGATGCTGGCCGTATTGACGAAGCGCGGGAAATTTACGACACCTTTCGGCGCGCGCAAGGCGCGAACGCCGCTTCGAAATCAACACAACGCCTTTCGGCGCTGTTTGAAGCGTGGATCCATTTCAACAATAAGGAGTACGCCAAGGCTGACGAGATCATCCGTCGCGAAACGGCAACGATTCCGCTTCGAGAGGACGCTGAGTTTTTTTGGTTGGGCGCATGAAGCTGGGGATGAGTCGGCACGATGAGGCGATTGCGGTTTACAACGATGGTCTCAAGCGTGCGCCGAGAAGCTGCCGGCTCTGGCATCAGCTGGGCACGGTATACGCCACCAAGGGCGATGCGGCTACCGCACTTGCCACGTTTGATAAAGGTATTGCTGCCGTGCCGAAGTGCGGGCTGAATTACAACGACGCTGCGCGTTTGCTGATCAAGCAAAATCGTGTGCCGGAAGCCAAACAAAAGCTTGATGCGCTGATCAAGATTGCGCCGAATTCAGATGGGGCGGTGATTGCGAAAGAGATTTTGGCCGACATCGGGGCGAAATCCTGATCGCGTAAACCCTACTGTCATTTCGAACCCGGCTTCATCGGGTGAGAAATCTGCTTTTGCATATGCCGGTAGAAGCAGATTTCTCCCTGCGGTCGAAATGACAATGTGTTTGATGCGGCGTCTCGCCGTGATAATCAGACCCAGTCGCGCCCAATCAAGAATTTCTCAGCCAGCTCCGCCTCGCGCGACCCCGCCTCCGGCTGCCAGTTATAGCGCCACTTGACCAGCGGTGGCAACGACGCAAGAATCGATTCCGTGCGTCCGCCCGACTGCAAACCGAAGTGGGTGCCGCGATCCCACACCAGATTGAATTCCACATAGCGGCCACGCCGATAGAGCTGCCAGTCGCGCTGCTGCTCGGTATACGCCATATCACGACGACGTTCGACAATCGGCACATAGGCATCGAGAAAAGCATCGCCCACCGCGCGCTTCATCGCAAACGATTGCTCGAAGCCCGGCGCATGAAAATCATCGAAGAACACACCGCCGATGCCACGCGGTTCCTTGCGATGCTTCAAATAAAAATAGTCGTCACACCATTTCTTGAAATGCGGATAGTAGTCGTCGCCGAACGGCTGCAGCGCATCGCGATTGATACGGTGGAAATGTACGCAGTCTTCATCGAATCCATAGTAAGGCGTGAGATCCATGCCGCCGCCGAACCAGAAGGCGTCGTGTTCGGCGTCAAGTGAAGAGCGCGCAATAAAAAAACGCACATTCATATGCACCGTCGGCACGAACGGATTGCGCGGATGCAACACCAGCGAAACCCCCATCGCCTCCCATGCGCGCCCGGCAATTTCAGGGCGATCCGCCGCCGCGGTCGGTGGCAGCTTGGTGCCGGTCACATGCGAAAACAACACGCCGGCGCGCTCAAACAGATTACCGTCTTCGATGATGCGCGAGATGCCGCCGCCACCTTCGTTGCGCGTCCATGCATCGATGCCGAACGGTTTGCCGTCGAGCGATTCGAGTTTCGCAACGATGCGTGATTGCAGATCGAGGAGGTAAGTTTTGACGTCGGTAGGATTCATCTGGTTTCTTCTTTGGCGCGTCCAAAAATTCCGTTCGTGCTGAGCCTGTCGAAGCACATGCAAAACAATCAGCTAGTCCAGTCAACCCTTCGACAGGCTCAGGGCGAACGGAAATTAGTTTAGTCAACCTCCGCCACTGGTGCGGATTTCGGAGCATTTTATGTCTATGACGCTCTCCAATGCTGGTTCTACATACTATTATGCTGAGTAAATACTACTTGCGATCAATCGCCCGAAAGCCAATGTCGCGCCGAAACTGCATTCCGCCAAATCGTATCGGCTCGAGCATTTGATACGCGCGCTGTTGCGCAATTTCTACAGTATCCCCCAATGCAGTCACACAAAGTACGCGGCCACCGTTGGTGGTTAT
>JAYVXF010000290.1:0-31461 GCA_043793345.1 Betaproteobacteria bacterium
TCCCATCATTGTGGGCATCGACACGTCAAATACGCTACTGCATGAATCATGCGCGCTGCCGCACGCGAAAAAAAGTTACGGTGAAATATGCGGGCTAGCACTGGCGCGCCTCGCAGGCTAAAAACGCCTGAAGAAGCGCGCCAATGCTAGCGTTTGCCTATTCAATCCCGCTCAAACAATGCAATCGACTCCACATGCGCCGTGTGCGGAAACATATTCACCACGCCGGCCGCTTTCAGCGTGAATCCCTGCGTATGCACCAGCAAGCCCGCGTCGCGCGCGAGCGTGCCGGGGCTGCAGGCGACGTAGACGATGCGTTTTAATTCGGGCCTTACATCGCGCCCCAGTAGATTGCAGACTTCCATCGCGCCATCGCGCGGCGGGTCGATCAGCATTTTTGTCACGGCAGGAATTTTTTTCATCGCCGCTGCCTGATCGGTGTACAGATCGGCGGCAAAAAAATGTGACGCGTGCGACAGGCCATTTCGTGTCGCGTTATCGGTGGCGCGCTGCACCAGAGACTCACTGCCCTCAACACCGACGACGTTCCCTCCCAGTCTGGCAATCGGCAAACTGAAATTACCCAGCCCGCAAAATAAATCAGCGATCATCTCACCCGCTTGCGGCTGCAGCAAATCCATCGCCCGCTTCACCATCAAGCGATTCACCGCGTGGTTCACCTGCGTGAATTCAGTAGGCCGAAAATTCAATTCAAGATCAAACTCTGGCAGCAAATAAGTGAGCGCCGGCGCGTCGGGCGGATACCACGGCAGCGCCGTGTCCGGCCCCTTGACCTGTAGCCACCACTGGATTTTTTGCGTGTCGGCAAACACCTTCAATTTTGCCTCGTCACCCGCTGTGAGTGGCTCCAGAATGCGCAACACGAGCGCCGTGACGCGCTCCCCCACCGCGACTTCAATCTGTGGAATGCGATCCCGCTTGTCGAGCGTGCTCAATACTTCACGCAGCGGATCGATCATGCGTCCGACACCGCCAGCCAGTACCTCGCAGGAATGCATGTCAGCCACATAGCTGGATTTTTTTTCACGAAAGCCAACCAGCACGCCGCCTTTTTTGGCCACGTAATTTACCGACAGCCGCGCCCGATGCCGGTATTGCCATTGCGCCGCGTAGATCGGCGGCAACATGCGTTCAGGGGTGACCTTGCCGATGCGGGCGAGATTGTCTTCGAGCACGCGCTGTTTGGCCGCAACTTGCAGGCGCGGGTCGGCGTGTTGCAATGCGCAGCCACCGCAGATTTCATAGAAACGACAGCCCGGTGAGATGCGCTCAGGCGAGGCGCGCAATATTTTTAATAGCGTTGCAGTTTCAAAATTCTTTTTCTTCCGCGACGGCTGGTACTGCACCAACTCATAAGGCAAAGCACCCGCGATGAACATCGCTTTGCCATCGACGTGGGCGACGCCGCGACCTTCGTAGTCGAGTGATTCGACTTTAGCGATTAGGTCGGGTTGAACAGGAGAATTCATTGAAGGAGTTTGCCAAAGCGGAACGTGATGAATGGACTGACGATTGATGCAGGACGCGGAAGGGAAAGAAAGCGAGCGCGAATTATACGTTGTCACCCGGTGCAACAGCCACAAGAAAAAGGGCACATGCAGTGCCCTTTTTTCCGATTCGCTAATTGCAAATTTTTAACGCTACGGCTTCTCGCAACTCGGCCGGAACGGATCAAAGGTTTGCCGTTGAATGTTTTTTGTAACCGAAGCGCCATTCACGTCGTAAATCAGCTTACCGGTATTGCCATCGGCAAACTCGAGCCGCATGTTACCCACCTGCGTGAGATTGGACGGGCCAATCGGCGTGAAAGGCACCGCATCGAAATTGGGCCCCGTGGTGCGATAAATTGCACCGGCAAAGTTTTGCGTACCGGCAATCCTGTCACCCCGCGACAAAATCAGCCACATGCCTTTTCCGGCTGCGTCGTAGGTAAACAGCGTCGCGAAAATAATATCGCTCTGGTGGGTAAGATTAATGCCCCAGCCCGATTCGGCAGGGTTCCACCACAGATCCTGATAGTTGTTGTTCTGGGTGCGATTGGTGCCATTGAAGGTGCAGGTGGGCTGTGTGGCAAAGGTCTGCTTGATGATGTTTTTAGTGACGGTACGACCGAACGCGGTGTACACCAGCCGACCGGTGTCGGGGCCCGAAAACGTCAGGCGCATGCTGCCGACTTCAGTAACATTTGGCGCACCGATTGGCGTGAATGGAACCGCGTTAAACGCAGGCCCCGTGGTTTGATATAACAGGCCCAGATAGCTGCCGTCAGGCTGACGCTCACCGCGACTCAGGATCAGCCAGATACCTTTGCCAGCGTCGTAGGTGAATAGCGTACCGAAGATGATATTGCCCTGGTGATTCAGGTTCATCCCCCAGCCGCTCTCGGCGTCACCCGCCCACCAGAGCGAGGTGTAGTTGGTGGTGGCGGTGGTGAATGACGCGGTCACGCTGTAGCCATTGGGCGTGAGGTCGGTCGGGATCCACGGCGCAACATTCAGATAATACGTACCCGGCGTCACCGGCCAGGAGATACCGAAATCGTTGGAGCCAACATCGGCGTCGTCACTGGTTGCTTTATCGGTGGTACTTTCAAGCGTTGCGCCGTTGGCATCCAGCAAGCCGCCGATCAAATCGTAACCGCCGCTCGATTTCGCGTAGATCGTGCCGGTCTGCGTCACGTCAATACGAAAAGTATCGATGTCACCGACGTAGTTAAGCGTCGCCGTCTTCGGCACGTCGAACGTGAGTCTTGGCGCTGCTGCGGTCGGCTGATTGGGCGCGTCGTCAACAGGCAATGCGTTGCCGTTAAGGATGGGAGCAACCTGCGGATAGAAATAATCGAAGCGTCCGTAGTTGGCGTTTTCTGTGGTGTCGGTACACGACAATCCGCCGGGGCTATTGCGCAGGGTCGAGCTGGACAGCACACCGCGCAATTGCAAACTGCCGTTGTTAAGCGTGAATAATCCAGATCCGGAAGAACCGCCCTCAATGATGCCCCGGCTGAACAAAATACCGTACATCGGCTGCTCATACCCCTGCAAGCGAATCAGGCCGGTGGTACTACCGGGAACGGACAGTGTGCCAATCGCTGCTTTCATCAAATCTCCTTTGGGATGACTTAATGAGACGATCGGTGAATTCACCGCCAGCGCATTGGTATCCCAGCCAGCGAAGACCGTCCCCGCTGGCGGCGGTGAATTCAAACGCAGCAAAGTCGAATCCACGAACTGATTGGTGAACACCAGTTGCGCGCCGCCGGACAGCGTCACAGCGCCCGCGTCCACCAATCCACCGCAAGTGGTCGCCGCGTAGAACCAGCGAGTCTCGATGCTTGACGCTTCAGACTGCGTCGAGATGCAGTGATTCGCGGTCAAAAAGAAATCCTGCTGGCTCGGTGAATTAAGCAGTGTGCCGCTACAAAGAAACCCGCCGCCGCCGCTCATAAATAACATGCGCGCGACCGATTTTCGGCGCTCAGCGATGGCGCTGCCATTGACCGGGTCGTCGCTAATGGCACACGCCACATCCACCGTACACGCGCCTGCTGTTGCAGTGCTTAGCGCGGGCTCCGCAGGGCCTTTTGCTGACCACGGTGACGCCTCGAAATGGCCCACGTCCAAAACCTTTAGCGTAAGCCCGTCCACGCGCTGCGTGGTGAACAGCTCGGCGATTTGCGTTTCGCCATCGGTATACGGCGTCCAGATTTCGCCATTCAATGCCGCGCGCAATGGAACGGCTTCAGCCTCGTCGCCCAACTGGCTGACCACGCGCATTTCGCCTTGCGTGAGCCCCGGCGGCAGCAGCAGCTTGGCGCGGATGCCCTTGGCCCCGGCAGACGTGATGCGAAAATGCGTGACGTAGCCGCCGCCGACCGATTCCCATTTCACCGCGCTCGCGTCAGCCCCGCTTGGAAAAACCGAGGCAATCCGTAACGGGGACGAGCCCCGCACCGCAGGCGATTTAATACCAAGAATCGCCGCCAGTCCCGTCTCTTTCGGTTGCGCATATTTGCTGCTCAGTAAAGCCGTTGCCAATTGCTTCGCACTCGGTGCAATCTCGATAGTGGTCACGGGTGCGCTAATGGACCTTAACGTGATCCTTTCCTCAGGCACCCCGCTTAACGTCGCGCGACTCGGCATTTCCGCACCGGACGCGACTGCAGCGACTGCGCCAGCTGAAAAAACTCCGCTCAGGCAAACCGCCACAAAGTGAAACAAAATTGTTTGGATACGCATTGTCATTTCCTCGATCTCATTCAAAGCTCCCTGCAACTAAAACGACTGCGCCAGGCGTTGTAAGCCCAGCCACTGTTGCGCCCAAAATCCGCGACCATATTCTGCCCCGTCAAGCTGATCGCGTACGCCTGTTGACGGGTAACTATTTTCAAAATTCGCTGTGCGAAAAATCACATCCCACAGCGGCAACAATACCGCAAAATTGCAGCCTCGCGCCGCGCCTTCGTGCCCCACACCGATGCCGTGATGGACGCGATGAAACCGCGGACTCACCAACAGATATTCACCGATACGGCCAAACGACATCTTCAGATTCGCGTGTGACAGGCTCTCGACGACGCGGGTCGCAATCACAATCGTCACAAACTGCGCCGGTGCCACGCCGATCAGCAGCGCGACCATCGCGAATGCACCATCGACAACAAAATCATCGAGCAGGTGGTTACGGTCATCCGACCAGAAACTCATCTGCCGCTGCGAATGATGCAGGCTATGCAGCGCCCACCACAGATTGGATCGATGCTGCCCGCGATGCAGCCAATACGCAACAAAATCAAGAATGACGAGATAAAAGAAAAACGACAGCCACGGTGAATCGTTCAGGAACGGCAACGCGTCTTCAAGCTTGAAAGGGATGATGTCATGCATGCGCAGTGAGCCGTCAATCGCATCCACGATCGGCACCAGCAGCAGGAACATCAGCAGCGGTACGAAGCCCAGGCGATGCAGCATGGTGTAGATCACATCGATCTTCTTTGCACTTGTCGCATTCGCATCAATCTGCACTTCGACCGGTCGCAGTTTTTCCACCGCGCCCAGCACTGCTGCCAACAAGGTAATTTCGATCACACCGATCAGAAAAAATTCGGTGCCGTTGAATGCCTGCTCGGCATAGCCGCCCAAGCCCAGCGCATGTACCAGCGGCAACACGCCAGTTTCAAACACGTGTCCGTGCAGCGCGGCGAATTGTTCGGTGACGAAATTAATGAACGAGTTGACCATTTATAGGGAAATCGGAGACTGAGAAATCCATCCTGCCCGTCGATTAAACATCTACTTTTTCCATTGCGGATGTTCGGGAATACGTGCAAAACACAAACCTTTGGCCTTCAATCCGCTGATGAGTTCATCGAAGTGCAAATAAAGTGGATCTTTCCGTGACCAGATGCCCAGATGCCATAGCAGGATATCGCCATCCCTGATGTTGCTGATTTGCGTTTTAATTAACGCCTCAGACGGAAATTTGTCGCTCGGCAACTCATCGCCCGAAAAACCCGCTGCAGTCCACGGCACGTGCCGATAGCCGCACGCGGCTGCAAACCGCGTTGCGTTCGGTGTGAGTTTTCCGCCGGGCGCGCGCCAGATGCCGTCGAAGCCGCGTCCGGTCATCGCCTTAAAAACGGTTTCAGATTTTTTCAATTCCGCACAAACGCCGGCCTCGTCCAATGTCTCGCCGGACTTTTCTCCCGCTGGCACATAGCTGACTTTGTCGGTGCCAACATCACGCCGAAAAATCCAGTGCCGCCATGTGTGCGAGCCGAACGCGTGCCCCTCGTCCGCGCGTGCTTTCCAGAACGATGTCCACGAAGGATCGAGCGAGGTGTCGCCGCGTTTGGTCTTTTCATTGGCAAGAAAAAAAGTGGCTTTGACGCCGTGCTTGCTAAGTACCGCCGCCATTTCCTCGGCAGGCTGCATGTGGCCGGTATCAATCGTGAGATAAACGACGCCTGTGCAAGTCGCTGCCTCCGCGCTGGCCGCGAGCAACAACATCAGCAAACCAGCAATAAACTTTTTCATGTCAGCGCAAATCACTTTCGTGCGGCGTGACTGAAAAAGTAGATGCCATGCGGAGACTTGCCGACCGGAATCTGCTTGACAATTTGTTTGCTCGCCATGTCGATGACCGTCACTTTTTTGATCCAGCGCGACGTGACCCACAATTGCTTGCCGTCTTTGCTCAGTTCCATGCAGTCCGGCCCGCCCGGCACGTTGATGGTGTCGATCACGGCGAGCGTCGATTGATCGATGATGTTGACGGTGTTGGAGACGCGATTGCTCACCAGCAATCGCCTGCCATCGCCCATAGCCAGAAAATTATGCGCGCCTTTGCCAGTGGTGATTTTCTTCACGGTCTTTTGCGCGCGCCAGTCGATCACCTGCACGTAATCTTCACCCGTCATGCCGACCAGCGCGTACTTGTCATCCGGCGTTAACCAAACGCCGGCGGGCATTTTACCGACCGGCATTTTCCACTTCATCGTTTGCGATTTGAGATCGACGGCTGCAAGCTCGTTGGAATCCTGCAGCGTCACCAGGGCGAGCGAGCTATCGCTGTTAAAGCCGACATGGCTGGGCGCTTTCGGCGCAGGCAACCGCTTGACCAAACTGAAATCTGCGCCGTTATAAATGTCAACGCGGTCGAGCCGCAAGCTGACCGAGACGAACCATTTTTTATCCGGACTGAAACCGATTTGGTATGGGTCGGAAATATTTGCCAAACGGCGTTTGATCTCACCGCTGACCGGATCGAGAAACACCAGATCATTCGAGGTCGCGTTGGCGACGATCAAAAACTTGTCGTCGGCGGTGGCCATCAGATGATGCGGCTCCTTGCCGACCGGGATGCGCTGTGTTTCAACCATCGTTGCCTTGTCGATCAGGCTGACCGTGCCTTCGCCGGAATTAAGTACCACCACTACCTCGGCGCGCGCCATCGTCGAGAGCGCGCAGACGGTTGCGATGCATGCCGCGAAATATTTTGTTTTCAATTGTCCAACGTTCACAAATCGCCCTTCAAATCACCACGTTACGCGTCAATTTCGAGAGTGAAACAACGCTGCCCATGCTACCATGGCAATCATCGATTAACGCTTTCGAACGCTCTGCGGCTGACCGGTTTTTCACTCTCAATGACAATCAAATTCTGCTCTCACTGCGGCTCGGAAAAAATTGAGCGGCGCATTCCACCGCATGATGATCGGGTGCGCGCGATCTGTGCAGACTGCGAAACCATCCATTACGTCAATCCGAAGATCGTGGTTGGCAGCATTCCTGTTTGGGGCGAGCAGATTTTGCTGTGTAAGCGCGCCATCGAGCCGCGCCATGGCAAGTGGACACTGCCGGCCGGCTTCATGGAAAACGGCGAAACACTCGCCGAAGGTGCTGCGCGCGAAACGCTCGAAGAGGCGGGAGCACGCATCACCATTGAGCAGCTATATTGCAGCTACTCGCTGCCCGACATCAGCCAGGTTTACGTTTTGTTTCTCGCCAAACTCGATGACCTGAATTTTTCCCCCGGCACGGAAAGCCTCGAGGTTAAGCTATTTCTGGAGCACGACATTCCCTGGGACGAGCTCGCCTTTGTCACGATAAATGAAGCGCTGAAACGCTACTTTGCGGATCGCGTTAAAGGTGTGTTTACGCCGCATTTTGGCGATTTGCGTTCGCCCCGGCGGAAGTGAAATACGTAGCGATGCCAATCTATAAACACTAGCACTGGCGCGCCTTCACAGCCTGTTTCTCTCTAACAACCCCGCCAAATGGCGATCTACACGTTCGCTACCAATGACGACGTCGTCCTATTTTCGCCGCCATTCGGTCACGCCACCGGGCTTATCCTCCAGCACAATGCCGGCGTCGTCGAGCTGTTGCCGGATGGCATCGGCGCGCGCGAAGTCCTTGCCCTGCTTCGACTGATTGCGCTCTGCAACGAGCGCATCAACATTCATTTGCGCGCTGTCGCTGGTGGCGGCACCCTGCACAAATACGGCAGGCGGCTCCTGAAAAAATCCCAGTGTCCCACCGAGCGCTTTAAGAATCGCCGCCGTTTCGGCTGACTTGCTGCGATTGAGTTCGCGGCGGATTTCATGCAGCACGGCAAACGCTGCGGGCGTATCGAAATCGTCCTCCATTGCGGCGCGAAATTTCTGTGCGTAGGCATTATCCCAATCCAGTTTGGTCTCTGCGGCGGGCGTTTCTTTCAGCGCGATATAAAAACCCAGCAGCGACTGACGCGCGTCTTCGAGCATGTCCCAGGAATAATTTATTTCACTGCGATAGTGGCCGCGCAGCAAAAAGTAACGCACCGTCTCGCCGCCCTGCACCGCGTCAAGCTTGTTCAATACGTCACGCAGCGTGAAAAAATTGCCCAAGGACTTGGACATTTTTTCATGATCAATATTGAGAAACGCGGCGTGCATCCAGATTCTCGCAAACTGCTTACCCGAATTTTTTTCGAATGCGCCCTCGGTCTGCGCGATTTCATTCTCATGATGCGGGAACTGTAAATCCAGGCCGCCGCCGTGGATGTCGATCTGCTCGCCCAACACCGCCGCGCACATCGCCGAGCACTCGATGTGCCAGCCGGGGCGGCCGGGGCCAAAGATAGACGGCCATTGCGGCTCGTTCGGCTTGGCCGCCTTCCACAACACAAAATCGGCAGGGTCGCGTTTGGCCGAATCGATCGCCACCCGCTCTCCGGCGCGCAAGTCATCCAGATTTTTACCGGATAATTTTCCGTAGCCTTCAAACGCACGCACTGCGTAATACACGTCGCCATTGGCGGCGCGATAGGCCATGCCATTAACTTCGAGACGCTGGATGATGTCGAGCATGTGATCGATGTGGTGGGTTGCGCGCGGGCTATGGGTCGGGCGCAATAATTTCAGGCGATCAGCATCTGCAAACATCGCATCTGTCATGCGTGTGGTGAGTGCCTCCATTGACTCGTTGTTGGCGTTCGCGCGCTCGATGATTTTGTCTTCGATGTCGGTGATGTTGCGTACGAAATTCACCGCGTATCCACTGACCGTGAGCCAGCGGGACACCATGTCGAACACGCTGAACGTACGGGCGTTACCGATATGAAAAAAGTCATACACGGTCGGCCCGCACAGGTACATGCGAACTTTGCCGGGCTCGATGGTGGTGAGCGGCTGTTTTTGTCTACCGAGGGTGTTGTAAATCACTTGCATCATTGGCTTTCGACAAATCAGGTTCAACAGCGATTCAACGCCGGAAATGTTGCCCGCGCGGGAGCTGGGGTCTGGAACGAATAAATTGAACGTGGCCGACAGGCGGAAAAAACGGCCCGGTGGCGATCAGGCGGAGCGATCAAATCTCAACAACATCGTGTCCTTCGCCCGCAAGGAACGACCGCAAACACGCCACGACCCACGGCGCTGCCGGGCGCGGACAAAGGCTGCAAAATTGTGTAGTTCATAACCATTGTTGGTAGAATGACGCTCTCGTGCAGGACTCTGATTTCCATTTAATTCAACGAATTATAGCAAAATGCTCAATGCCAACTTAACCCGCAAACTGCGTTACGGCGCAATCATCTGTGCGATTTGTTTTTCCGGGGCGACCTATGCAGGTCCCGCAGAAGACACCAAGGACGCGACCAAACTCTATCAACAAGGCAAACTCGACCAGGCGCTGTCGAAAGTCAACGGCGCGCTGTCACAGCAGCCGAAAGATGCGCAGGGGCGTTTTTTGAAGGGCTTGATCCTGACCGAGCAGAAAAAAAGCGCCGACGCGATTCAGGTTTTCACCAGCCTGACCGAAGACTATCCGGAGCTGCCTGAGCCTTACAACAACCTCGCCGTGCTATACGCCAATCAGGGTAACTACGACAAAGCCAAAGCCGCACTTGAGTTAGCCATTCACACCCATCCCAGCTACGCGACCGCGTATGAAAACCTCGGCGACATTTATGCGCAGTTGGCGCGGCGCTCGTATGACAAAGCGTTGCAGCTCGATAAAGGCAATCTGACCGCGCAGGGCAAGCTGTCGATGGTGAAAGATATTTTCAACCTGCCCAAGCTGGCGTCCGCCGAGCCGGTAAAAACCGCGACGGTGCAAGTCGCACAGGTTTCCAGGCCCGAGCCAAAAACCGAACCTAAAGCCGAACCTAAAGCCGAACCTAAAGCCGAGGCGAAAGCGGATCCCAAGGCTGAACCGATCAAGGTGGCTCCGCCAAGCGTAGCGGCAAAACCAGTCGTCGCAATATCAGGCAACGCCAGCGCCGATATCGCATCGACAATCTCCGCGTGGGCGAAAGCATGGGCGGCAAAGGACGCGACCGCTTATCTCGGCTTTTATGCGCCTGATTTCGAGACCCCCGGCGGCATGAAACGCGCCGCGTGGGAAGCGCAACGCAGGGAGCGGATCGAGCCTAAAAAATCGATCTCGGTCGACGTAAAAATCATCAAGACTTCCGTGCAGGGCAACATTGCCACCGTGGTGTTTCGCCAGATTTACCGGGCAGACACGCTGAAAAGCGATAACACCAAGACCCTGCGGCTGGTCAAGACTGGCGACCGGTGGTTAATCAACGCCGAACGCGCCGGCGGTTGATCCGATTGCGGTACGACCACTTTTGGCGGTGGACAACATTGACGAAGCGTAGTTTGCATATCGCTGCCACGAGCGCTGGGGCTACCGCCGCGATGCTCGGTTTGTCAGCCGCTTTCGCGCAACCAGCGCCGCTCGCCTCGATTGCCTTTAGCAACGAAGTCGAAGCTTCGCTGGTGCGGGCGCTTGAATCCTTAAAGACCGAAGGTATCAAGCCTGCTCTGCGGGAGCTTGATGCGACGCTCGCCAAAAATCCAAATTTCCTGCTGGGTCATCTCATCAAAGGTGACTTGTTGATGGCCAAGGCCGGCACGCCGACCGCATTCACCGGCACCAAATCGCAACCGGAAATGGTGGCGAGCCTGAAACATGAAGCGCGTGCGCGGCTCGGCCGTTATTTCGACGGCCCGCCAAGCGGCAGCCTGCCGACTGCTCTTTTGCAACTGTCGCCCGACCAGCCGCACGTGTTGTTGGTGGATAGCGAGAATTCGCGCCTCTATGTTTATAAAAACGTCGACGGCGCGCCCCGGCATGTTGCTGATTTCTACGTCTCCGTCGGTAAAAATGGCTTGGTCAAAGAACGCGAGGGAGACCAGCGCACGCCGCTCGGTGTCTATCAAGTCACCTCAAGCGTTGCGCGCGAAAAGCTGATCGATTTTTACGGCCCCGGCGCGTTCCCGATCAATTATCCGAATGAATGGGACACACGCCACGCCAAAACCGGTTCCGGTATCTGGATCCACGGCACACCATCGACCACCTACAGCCGCCCGCCACGCGCCAGCGACGGCTGCATGGTGCTCACCAACGATGACTTTGCCCGCGTCGCCCAATTCGTCGTCCCAGGCATCACGCCCATCGTCATCGCCTCGAACGTAAAGTGGCAATCGCCTGACGACTGGCTCGCCACGCGCGCCGCATTATCGTCGTCGCTCGATGGCTGGAAGCGCGATTGGGAAAGTCTGGACATGGACAAATACCTCGACCACTATTCGCAAAAATTTGATGTCGATGGCAAGGGCTTGAGCAACTGGGCGGAGGGCAAACGCCGCATCAATGCGGGCAAGAGTTTTGTCAACGTCGCGATCACGAATCTGTCGGTGTTTGAATATCCACTCGCACCGGACGCGTTGCCGATGGTCATCGTTACGTTTGATCAGGATTACAAAAGCAGCAACAACAGCAGCAAGATGAAAAAACGCCAGTACTGGCAGCGCGACGGCGAGCAATGGAAAATCATTTATGAAGGTGCGGTTTTGTAATCCGGTTCAGCGGCAGGCATTTTAATTTCAATTTTCAGGGTTTGTTTTCATTCAGGAGCTTTCATGTTTAACCAATCATTCATTTCCCGGTCTGCCGTATGTTGTGCATCGCTGCTGGTGTCATTCGCGTTCGCACAGAATCCGGTCGACACTGTCAAAGCCAAAGTTGCGCCGAAGGCGACCGAGGCAAAATCTTCATCTTGCAAACTCGATAACAAAGGAACCCCCGTGAAAGTAAAACTCACCACCTCGATGGGCGCGATCACGCTCGAACTCAACTGCGAAAAAGCCCCCATCTCGACCGAAAATTTCGTGAAGTACGTTGACAGCGGCCATTACAACGGCACCATTTTCCATCGCGTCATCGGCACCTTCATGATTCAGGGCGGCGGATTCACCAAAGACCTGGTGCAAAAACCCACCAACGCGGCGATCAAGAATGAAGCCGCCAACGGCCTCAAGAATGACAACTACACCGTCGCCATGGCGCGCACCGGTGTGGTCGACAGCGCAACCACACAATTTTTTATCAACGTCAGCAACAATGATTTCCTCAATCACGCCGGGCCCGCCAATTTCGGTTATGCCGTGTTCGGTAAAGTCGTCGAGGGCATGGACGTGATCGACAAAATCAAGGCGGTCAAAACCGGTGGCAAAGGCATGTTCCCCACCGACGTGCCGCAGGAAACGATTACCATTGAAAAGGCGGAATGCATTTAGCGTTGATTGAATTTACGTCGGCGGCATGTTGAATGAGCTTGTCCACTGATCAGGCGGCATTTTCTCCCCCCTTTGAAAAAGGGGGGTTGGGGGGGATTTTCGGTAGTCAAGCTACGGTGACCAGCCACAATCCCCCTCGGTCCCCCTTTTGCAAAGGGGGAAGTAGCACGTAACGAACGCGCTGCAAGTGGCACGCGCTCTGCGGCGACGGTGAGGTATCTCATGCGTCCCACACTATTTATTTCCGACCTGCACCTCTGCGCTGAACGCCCGCGCATCACGCGAATTTTTGAGCGCTTCATCACCGGCACCGCGCCCACCGCTGACGCGTTATACATTCTCGGCGACTTGTTCGAATACTGGATCGGTGACGATCAGTTGGACGTTGATCCGCTGGCCAGAGACGTGGCGCAGCGGCTATCCGCCCTCGCCGCGTCCGGCACCAGGATTTTTTTCATGCATGGCAATCGGGATTTTTTGATCGGTGAACGTTTCGCGCGCGAGGCCGGGCTCGACATTCTTGCCGACCCGACGTTGATCAATATTGGCCATGAATCAGTGCTGCTCATGCACGGCGATACGCTGTGTACCGACGACCTGGCCTATCAATCGTTTCGCCAGCAAGTGCGCAATCCTGCGTGGCAGCGCGCGACGCTCGCGAGAACAATTGCCGAGCGCCTCGCACTCGCACAATCGATTCGCTCGCAAAGTGATGTCGAAAAATCGATGAAGCCGGAAGCGATCATGGATGTGAATGCCAATGCCGTTACCGAATCATTTCGCCGTTATCAGTATCCGGTGATGGTGCATGGCCATACCCACCGACCCGCGAGACATGAGCACATGGTCGATGGTCGCGCGTGCGTGCGCTGGGTGTTGCAGGACTGGCATGATGTCGGCGGCTACCTCGCGCACGATGGCGGGGTGTGGCGCAGTGAAATTATAAAGCCCTAGCATTGGCGCGCCTTTCAGACACAAAACAGCCTGACAGCCGCACCAGTGCTAGACCTTAGCCCTTAATTATCAGCCAAAGCCGCGCTGTAAATCCGCGCAAATGTCTTCAATATTTTCCAGGCCCACCGCCACCCGCAGCAAACCGTGCGAAATCCCCGATGCATCGCGCTCGGCCTGGCTCACGCGCGCGTGCGTGGTGGTTGCCGGATGGGTGATGGTGGTTTTGGTATCACCCAGATTGGCCGTGATTGAAATCATCTGCACTGCGTCGATAACGCGCCACGCGGCGTCGCGACCGCCTCTAACCTCAAACGACACCACTGCGCCCTGCGCGGTGGCCTGGCGCCGCGCCAGCGCGTGCTGTGGATGCGTAGGCAGACCCGCGTAATGCACCTGCGCCACCTCCGCACGGTTGGCCAACCACTGCGCCAGTTTTAATGCCGATGCCGATTGCGCGTCCATGCGGATGCGCAAGGTCTCCAGACCCTTCAAACATATCCAGGCGTTAAACGGCGATATTGCGGGCCCGGCAGTACGAACGAATCCGTAAATCGGCTCGATCAGTTTTTTAGAACCACACACCGCACCTGCGAGCACCCTGCCCTGGCCGTCGATGTATTTGGTGGCCGAATGAATCACTAAATCAGCGCCCTGTTCGAGCGGACGCTGCAATGCCGGCGTCAACAAACAATTATCGACCGCAAAGATCGCGTTGGCATTGCGGGCGATCCCGGCAATGGCTGCAATGTCGCAAATCTCTGCCAGCGGATTCGATGGTGTCTCGCAAAATAACAGCCGCGTATTCGGGCGAACGGCGGCGCGCCATTCATCAACATTGGACGCCGAAACCCAAGTCGTGTCGACGCCAAATTTCTTGCAGATTTGATCGAACAGCGGCACCACGGTACCAAACACACTGCGCGAGGAAACCAGATGGTCGCCACTCTTCAGCAGTCCCATCACGGTCGCCGCAATTGCGGCCATGCCGGTGGAGGTCGCCACACAGGCTTCGGCACCCTCGAGCGCTGCCAGGCGATCCTGAAACATCGTCACCGTCGGATTGGTGAAACGCGAATAGATGTAGCCCGGCTCTTCATTGGCAAATTTGCGCGCCGCCTCGGCCGCACTTTTATAAACGAAACTCGAGGTGAGAAAAAGCGTTTCGGAATGTTCCTGAAAGTCGCTGCGCAGCTGGCCGGCGCGAACGGCAAGCGTATCGAAGCCGGGTGTTTTTATAATATGGGCCATCAATTAACCGTCGAAAAACCCAGGTCAAGCTGGCTGGACTGCATGACCTGGCCATCTTGTTGCCCGAAAGCCTCGCCATCGCTACGCTCGTTACGATTGGCCTCAATGTCGGCAAGATATTCGGCCGTTACCCCACCGGTGATGTAGTTGCCGTCAAAACAGGACGCATCGAACTGCTTGATGTGCGGATTGCAGGCGCGCACGTCTTCGATCAAATCAGCCAAATCCTGATAGAAAACTTCATCGGCACCGATTGCCGCAGCGATTTCGCTGGCATCGCGATTGGCCGCGATCAATTCGGTGCGCGACGGCATGTCGATGCCGTACACATTGGCGAATCGTACCGGCGGCGCGGCGGAGGCGAAATACACTTTTTTCGCGCCACAGTCGCGCGCCATCTGCACGATTTCTTTCGATGTCGTGCCGCGCACAATTGAATCGTCAACCAGTAAAACGTTTTTGCCTTTGAACTCAATCGCCATCGCGTTCAATTTTTGTCGCACCGATTTCTTGCGCTCTTCCTGGCCCGGCATGATGAAGGTGCGGCCGATGTAGCGATTCTTGATAAAGCCTTCGCGGTATTTCACACCCAACACCTGCGCCACTTCCACGGCTGATGGTCGGCTGGTATCGGGAATCGGAATCACCACGTCGATCTCGATGTTCGGCCGTTCGCGTTTGATCTTTTCGGCGAGCGAGCGGCCCATCAAGGCGCGCGTTTCATAGACGGAAATGCCGTCAATCACCGAATCGGGACGCGCCAGATAGACGTATTCAAAGATACATGGATTGAGACTCGCATCCTGCGCACACTGGCGGCTGAAGAAATTGCCCGAGGTGTCGATCAGGATTGCCTCGCCCGGTGCCACATCGCGCATGATCTCGAATCCCAGCGTGTTGAGCGCGACACTTTCGGAGGCGACCATGAATTCGACGCCGTTTTCACTTTCATGCTTGCCAATAATCAACGGGCGAATTCCGTGAGGATCGCGGAATGCCAGCAAGCCGTAGCCTGCGATCATGGCAACGATGGCGTACGCTCCGCGTGCGCGTCGATGCACCCCTGCGACGGCCGCGAAAATAGCGTCGGGATCCAGCCGCTGCCCGCGCGCTGACAGGGTCAATTCATGCGCCAGCACATTGAGCAGCACTTCCGAGTCGGAATTGGTATTGACATGCCGCAGGTCATCCTGAAACAGCTCGCGTTGCAACTCGGCCGTATTGACCAGATTGCCGTTATGGCCGAGCACGATGCCGAACGGGGAATTCACATAGAACGGCTGCGATTCGGCGGCACTCGCAGCCGAGCCTGCGGTGGGATAACGGCAATGCGCGATCCCCATGTTGCCGGTGAGGCCGCGCATGTCGCGGGTGCGGAAAACGTCACGCACCAAACCCTTGTCCTTGTGCATGTGAAACGTGCGTCCGTCGGCCGTGACAATGCCCGCTGCGTCCTGACCGCGATGCTGCAACACCATCAGGCCGTCGTACAACAGCTGATTCACCGGACTTTTCGAAACGATGCCAACGATGCCGCACATGTGAAACCCTTTATTGATTTAATCGTCTGCCGCCTGCACTTGCATCATGTTTCATGCCTTGCCACCATCATTGAAGCGGTAGACAATTCTTGATGCCAAACCATGCGGCAGCAGCGCTCGCGCATACAGCGCGGCAACTTCCACCGGAGGCGTCAACGCCGCGTTTTTCCAGAGACTCGATTGCGGAAATTTGGTCATTCCTGCAGCCAACGCCAACACCACAATCACCAACACACCGCGCAGCAAACCGATTATCGCCCCGAGCAGCCGATCCAGTCCGCTCAAGCCTAATTTTCGCACGAGTTCGGTGAGCAAGCTCGCCAGCAGCGAAGCAAAGATCAGCACCGCGACAAATACCGCAAGCCATGAGAGTACGGTGCGGTAAACCGGCTCGGCGATCCAGTCGGCAAAGAAGGGCGCCAAATCTGCGCTGAAGGCGTGGGCAAGAATAAAGGCGACCACCCAGCCACTGATGTTGATGATTTCGCGGATCGCGCCGCGCCATGCGCCAATGGCTACTGACATCAGCCCGATGGCGATGATGGCGTAATCAAGCTCGTTCATCCGCGACCGCTATTGCAGCGGGACAATTTTGCCGTCACTGCCCGCGAGCTTGATTTGCGCAAGCGCAGAGTCTGCTTTTTCGCGGCTCGCGAATGGTCCGACCCGCACGCGGGTGGCGGTGCCCGCCTTGATGGCAATCGTTTCCGTATAAACCGGCAGCTTCGCGTCCTTCATCATTGCCACCGCCTGTTTGGTTTTTTCCGCGTCAACAAACGCGCCGAGTTGCACGACGAATCCGGTTTTTTCAGTCGTGGCCGGTTTTACGGACGATGCTGTTTTTTCCGCTTTGGCGGGCGGGGCGGCGGATGTTGGCTTCGGCGCGTTGGCCTCGGTCACCACTTTTGCCACATCGGGCGGTGGCGCATCAATCGTCTCAACGACCACTGGCGCTGGCCGTACCGTAATCGATGTTGGCGGCGCGGCGGACGGCGCGCGCAATGGCGCTACGCTGTCCTTCGCCGGTACCTGAATCGAGATTTCCTGCTTTTTCAAATTTGCATCCGTCGCATTGCGTTTCGGCTCGCCATCGAAAATCATCGGCAGAAAAACAACGCCGAGCAAACCAATCGTTGCCGCACCAATCAGGCGACGCCGCCCGCGACGCTTTAACTCAATTTCGGTCGCGCTAAGTTCTGTGGATTTTGTCGATGCCATGTGGTTGCCGTAAGGGTACCGCGTTGTTGTTGGACGCTGGCGGTTTCAGCTATGTCAATTTTATGACGCCGAGCACGTCCGCCACCGTGTAGAACGATCCGAACACCAAAATTCTATCATTCTGCCCAGCCCTCTCCCGCGCTGCAGCAAATGCGCCTGCGATATCGAGGTGCTGTGAAAATTTGCCCTGGCTGCCGTGCGCAATAAGTTTTTGCGCCAACGCTGCCGATGAGGCGCCACGCGCACCAGCCTGTTTTTCGAGCCCGGCCACGCACCAGAAATCGATGCGGCTCTGGATGATCTCGATCACCTGATCGATGTCTTTATCGTTGAGCATGCCAAAAACCGCGATGGTATTTTCAAAAAATCCCATCGTGCCAAGCGCGTCGGCAAGCGCGCGCGCGGCGTGCGGATTGTGTGCGACATCAAGCACCACGGTCGGACGACCCGGCAGCACTTGCATTCGGCCGGGCCACTCGACTTCGAGCAGGCCGCGCTTGATGTGGCCGAGCGAAACCGGCAGCTTCTCGCGCAATGTTTCCAATGCGGCGAGAGCGGCGGACGCATTCTTTAATTGATAGCTGCCGCGCAATGCGGGAATGGGCAGCGAATGACGCGCGGCATCGCGGCCAAAAAATTGCCATTGCCCGTCCATTCTCGAAAAACGAAAATCGCGGTTCAGCAAGCGCAGATCGGCACCAATCCCGGTCGCATACGCGAGCAGCGTGGCGGGTGGATTGACATCGGCAAAAATCGCCGGGCGGGCAGCGCGATAAATGTGCGCTTTCTCCCAGCCGATTTTCTCGACCGTGTCACCGAGATATGCCTGATGATCGAGATCGATATTCATCACGATGCTCGCGTCGGCATCGACCATATTGACCGCATCGAGCCTGCCGCCCATGCCGACTTCAAGGATCGCCACATCGAGATTCGCGCGCGAAAAAATCACCAGCGCGGCCAGTGTCACGTACTCAAAATAAGTCAGCGGCACAGCGGGAACCAAGCTGCGGCGCGCTGCCTCGACGGTCATAAAAGCTTTGACGAAATCTTCGTCGCCGGCCGACTTGCCACCAAGCCGCACGCGCTCGTTGAAGCGCACCAGATGGGGCGAGGAATAAAATCCGGTCTTGAATCCGGCGATACCCAGAATCGATTCGAGCATCGCGCAAGTTGAGCCCTTGCCGTTGGTGCCGCCCACCGTGATGTTGATCGGCGCCTGCGGCTTCTCCAACTTTTCCCACACGGCGCGCACCCGTTCGAGCCCCATCACAATTTCAGCGGAATGCTGATGGGCGATGTAGTCGAGCCAGCCGTCGAGTGAATTTGGCAGTGGTGACGCAGACATAAAATTAATGAAACTCTAGCACTGGCGCGGCTTGTGGCGCATAAATGCTCCAAACGGCGCACCAGTTCTAGAGTTCTTCCTAAAAATGTTCATTTATTTCCGTGCAAACATTAACCATCGGAACGAAAATAGCTGCCGCGAAAACAGCACCAGCAAAATCGCAATCATCCCGATATGCACCGGCCACAGGCCAATCCACGTGGATATTTGTCCCTGCTCGGTCCACTTCTGAAATACCGTCAGCAGGTTGTAATACAGAAAGAAAATCAGCACCGCCAGGAACAAATTGCCGGACTTGCCCGAGCGGGGATTGACGAACGATAACGGCACCGCCATTAACGCGAGCACCATTGCGGCAATCGGCAACGCCAATCGCCAATGCAGCTCGGCCATGCGTTCGGGCTGACGTGTACCGCCATCCCCGGTGATGAGCGATTGGGTTGACGTTTGTTTTGAGTTCGGCACATCGGCCTTGATTTCTTTGCTTTCAACGCGAATTTTTTGCGTATCGAATTCGATGATGCGAAAGTCCAGCTTGCCCGGCGTGCCTTCGTAGTCGCGGCCATTTTTCAACACCACAAACTTGTCGCCGTTCGGCTCGGTTTTCTGGAACGCCGTCTCCGCAACGACGATGCCGGGGCGTCCCTCGGCGTTGTATTGCACCACGAAAATATTATTCAGCGTGCCGGTTTCGCTCGACGTATTGTCGACAAAGAAAACACGATTGGTGCCGCGTGACTCGATGAAACTGCCCGGTGAAAGTCGTGCGACATCATCTTTGCTTTGTAATATGCGTTGGTACTCGGCGCTTTGCGACAGCGCCCACGGCGTCAGGAAAAGGCTTAAGCCTGCCGTCAGCAAGGCAATCGGCAGACCAAATATCAACACCGGCTTGATCCATGCCGCAATCGACAGGCCCGACGAAAACCACACCGGCATTTCACTGTCGCGGTAGCTGCGCGACAAGGCCAGCAACACGCCAATGAACAAGGACAGCGCCAGCAACACCGGCAGGTAGCCCAGCATCGCGAAACCCATCAACGCCATCACCGCCTCGGGCTCAATTCCGCCGCTGGCAGCTTGCTTCAAATAAAACGCGGCTTGCTGCACCACCACGATCGCCACCAGCACGGCGATGACGCCCAGGCTGATGCCGGTGAATTCTTTGGTGATGCTGCGCTGGAAGATGGTCACGATAGACAGAAAAGAGAGATGGCGCGGGGTAACTCAAGAGCCTTACGCGTCGGCACGAACACGCAGGCTGCATTGCTTTGACGGCTGCTACTGAAACCGGCGATAATTAACATTCATTCCACAAGCAAGCTAAACCCCGTGGATGCACAAATCAGCCAATGGCCACAATGACCATTAACGCAATGAACGCAACGACGACCAAGGAGACACCTCGTGGAATTTAGCATAAAAGGCGGCGACCTCTCGAAACAAAAAACCGACTGCGTCATCGTCGGCATGTTCGACTCAAAGAAACTTTCCTCGGCCGGCGTCGCGTTGGACAAAGCGTCCAAAGGCGCAATCTCGGCTGCCGCATCATCGGGCGACATTACCGGCAAATGCGGCAGCACCTTGATGTTGCAGGCAGTGCCAAACATCGCGGCCAAACGCATCCTGCTGGTCGGTCTCGGCGTTGAAAAAGAATACGGCAATAAAATATTTTGCGCAGCCCTCACGGCCGCGTTCAAAGTACTGAAAAAATCGGCGGCGACCGATGTCACCCTTGGGCTGGATGCCAAACACGCCTCGGCCGACATCGCCTGGAAAGTCGAGCAAGCCGCCATCGCCGCCATCGAAGGTGCGTATCGCTTCAATCAAATGAAGAGCAAAGCCGACAACAAGCATATCGGCAAAGCCGTCGCATTTCATTTCGATGGCAAGGTCAACGAGAAAGCCCTGCACGCGGCCATCAAGCGTGGCGAAGCCATCGGTGAAGGCGTGAACCTCACCAAAGACCTGGGCAATCTGCCGCCGAATATTGCGACGCCGGCGTATCTGGCGAGTTGCGCAAAAGACCTGGCCAAGGCATACAAATTCAAGTGTACGATCCTCGAAAAAAAGGACATGGAAAAGCTCGGCATGAATACCCTGCTCTGTGTGTCAAAGGCCTCGTACCTGCCGCCAAAATTCATCGTGCTCGAACACAACGGTGGTAAAAAAGGCGCAGCACCCGTGGTGCTGGTGGGCAAGGGCGTGACCTTCGACACCGGCGGCATTTCACTCAAGCCCGCTGCCGAGATGGATGAAATGAAGTACGACATGTGCGGCGCCGGCTCGATGCTGGGCACAATGAAAACGGTCGGCATCATGAAGCTGCCACTGAACGTGGTGATGCTGGTGCCGACGGTGGAAAACATGCCCGGTGGCAACGCGACGCGTCCCGGCGACATCGTGAAATCGATGGCCGGTCACACCGTGGAAATCCTCAATACCGATGCCGAAGGCCGCTTGATTCTGTGCGATGCGCTCACCTATGCGGAGCGTTTCAAGCCGGCCGTGGTGGTTGATGCGGCAACGCTGACCGGTGCGATGGTGATTGCGCTGGGCCATTTCACCACCGGCATTTTCGCCAACGACGACAAGCTTGCCGCCGAGCTGGTCAGCGCCGGCACGCATGCGAACGACGCGGCGTGGCATTTGCCGATGGGACAGGAGTACGACGATTTGCTGAAGAGTAATTTTGCCGACATACCAAACATCAGCGCCGGCCGCGCCGGTGGCTCGATCACGGCCGCCTGCTTTCTCGGCCGCTTCACGAAATCGTACAAATGGGCGCACATGGATATCGCCGGCACGGCGTGGAAATCGGGTGCCGAAAAAGGTGCCACCGGGCGGCCGGTGCCGTTGTTGGCGAATTTCTTGTTTAAGCGGGCGGGGATTTAGCGCGCGCTTTTCGCGAAGCGCTTTTTCAATTGCCCGATCAAATGGAGGCGCGGTCGCCAAAGTAGTGGCTCCTTCCCCCGGTAGGTGGGGGAAGGTTGGGATGGGGGTGTGTTTGGAATCCGCGAGTTGTCATTCGCATCGCCCCCATCCCCGCCTTCCCCCGTAGCCGGGGGAAGGAGTTAATTTCCGCATAGCGCAACAAGCCGCATTGAATACGCAACGCAATGACCGAAATAAAATTCTTTTTCAACGTCGACAATAAATTGCAATTCGCCTGCAAACTCGCCAAGCGGGCTTGCGAGGAGGGTCGCAAAATGATCGTGTACGCACCATCGCCAAAATTGGCCGACGAATTTGATCGTTTGCTGTGGACGTTTTCGCAGCTTTCGTTTGTGCCACACGTCAAAGCCGGGCACGCATTGGCGGCAGAAACGCCGATCGTGATCGCCAGCGACGACACGGGGCTAACCCACCACGAGGCCCTGCTAAACATCGGCGACGATCCGCCACCGTTTTTCAGCCGCTTCGACGCCTTGCGTGAAATCGTCAGCAGCGACGCCGACGATCGCGCCAGCGCACGCGACCGCGCGAAATTTTATAAGTCACGCGGCTTCGAGGTGCAGAACCAGGATATGCTGGCGCGCGCCAATGCCAATGGATAGTGATCGTAATCGTGAGCTAGTCGGACAAGTCGACGCCCTGCTGGGTAAACACGGGCGCAACAGTGGCCATGCCGACGACCGCAATGTGCCGGTCCTGACCGAGCTGGTGGTTGCGCCGGTATGGAAATCTGATTCAGTTCTCGCGATGCCACCGCCACTGCCGTCGTTTAACGTTGGCGCGTCAGACCTGTTGAAGCAGCTGTCAGAGCAGGAAATTGACGCGCTTTCAAACGATATTTTCAGCCGTGTGCTGGAGCGCCTCGATCATGACTTGGCAGTCAAGCTCGAAGACCGCATCAATGCACAGTTGTCGACCCAGATCAGCAGTGCCATCAGCCATGTTATTTCCGATATGCGCCAGGATATCGCCAACGAAATCTGTGATGCCGTAAACGCCGCGCTGGCTGACAGGCTGCGGCAAAAATGAATCCACAGCGGTAATTTTTTGCGACCGTTCGCACGGAGCTCCGCCTGTGCTGAGCCTGTCGAAGCATCGAAGGGTCAGTGTGGTTCGACAGGCTCACCACCAACGGGTAACAATTACTTCCGTTTTCAAGTCAAATTAAAATAAAGACCTCCACGTTTTATGAATCAAGAACTCCCATCAACCAGTCCCGAAACCGTCATCAACCCGCTCGACAACGCGCTGCCAAAAGCGTTCGACCCGGTCGCCATCGAGTCACACTGGTATCCGAAGTGGGAGCAGGCGGGTTACTTCAAGGCATCGTCCGACGCGACCAAGCCAGCATATTGCATCCAGTTGCCGCCGCCGAATGTTACCGGCACGCTGCACATGGGCCACGCTTTCCAGCAGACGCTGATGGACACGCTGGTGCGCTATCACCGCATGCGTGGCTTCAACGCCAACTGGATCGTCGGCACCGATCACGCCGGCATCGCTACGCAGATCGTGGTTGAGCGGCAATTGCAGGCCGAAGGCAAATCGCGACACGATCTCGGGCGCGAAAAATTTATCGAACGCGTATGGGACTGGAAGCACGAGTCGGGCTCGACCATCACGCGGCAAATGCGCAGGCTGGGTGACTCGGCCAATTGGGAATATGCCGACACCGAAGGCGACAAGGCTGGCTATTTCACGATGGACGCGAAGATGTCGGCGGCTGTTGTCGAAGTGTTCGTACGATTGTTTGATCAGGGTTTGATTTATCGCGGAAAACGGTTGGTGAATTGGGATCCGGTGTTGGGGACGGCGGTGTCGGATTTGGAGGTGGTGAGTCAGGAGGAGGATGGGAAGATTTGGGAGATTCTTTATCCGTTTGCGGATGGGCCTATTGGTGAGTTGAAGGGGCTGACAGTTGCGACGACGCGTCCGGAGACGATGCTGGGTGACGTGGCGGTGGCTGTTCATCCTGATGATGAAAGATACAAGCATTTCGTTGGCAAGCGCGTCAAATTGCCGCTGACGAACCGCACGATTCCGATCATCGCGGACGATTACGTCGACAAGGAATTTGGTACCGGCTGCGTGAAAATTACGCCCGCACATGATTTGAACGATTACGCGGTTGGCCAGCGGCATGATCTTCCGCAAATATGCATTTTGACGCTGGACGCAAAAATAAATGACGCCGCACCTGAAATCTATCGCGGGCTCGATCGCTTTGATGCGCGCAAAAAAATCCTGAAAGATTTGGATGCACATGGCCTGCTCGTCTCAGAAAAGAAACACAAGCTCAACGTGCCGCGCTCGGACCGTACCGGCGTTATCGTCGAGCCAATGTTGACCGACCAGTGGTTTGTGAAAATGGACGGGCTTGCCGCGCGCGGGTTGGCCGCAGTAGAAAATGGCGACGTCAAATTTTTCCCCGATCACTGGAGTGCAACCTACAACCATTGGCTAAAGAATATTCACGACTGGTGCATCTCGCGCCAGCTATGGTGGGGCCACCAGATACCGGCGTGGTACGACGAGGATGGGGAAATTTACGTTGCGCGCGACGAAGCAGAAGCGAAAAAGAAGGCTGGCGGCAAAACGCTCAAGCGAGATCCTGACGTGCTCGACACCTGGTTCTCCTCGCAATTGATCCCATTCACCACGCTCGGCTGGCCGGAAAAAACGCCGGGCATGAAAGCGTATTTGCCCTCTTCCGTACTCGTGACGGGGAATGACATCATTTTCTTCTGGGTCGCGCGGATGATCATGATGACGCTGCACTTCACCGACCAAGTGCCCTTCAAGCACGTCTACATCAACGCCATGGTGCGCGATGCAGAAGGGCAGAAGATGTCCAAATCCAAGGGCAACACGCTCGATCCGCTGGATCTGATCGATGGCATCAGCATGGACGCGTTACTCGAAAAATCGACCAAGGGTTTGATGCTGGCTGCGCATCAGGAAAAAGCGGCGAAGTACGTGCGCAAAAATTTCCCGAACGGCATTCCCGCTTACGGCACTGATGCGTTGCGCTTCACGTTCACGTCGCTGGCACCTCTGTCGATGACGCTCAATTTTGATTTGAGTCGTTGCGAGGGCTATCGCAATTTCTGCAACAAACTTTGGAACGCCACCCGCTACGTGTTGATGAATATCGAGGGCAAGACTGCGTTTGAATGTGGCATCGAAGAAAACACAGACGCAAGTTACGTGGATTTCTCACACGCTGACCGCTGGATCGTGAGCCTGTTGCAGCGCACCGAAGCCGACGTGATGCAAGCCTTTGATGAATACCGTTTCGACAATGCCTCCAGCGCGATTTACAAACTGGTGTGGGACGAATACTGCGACTGGTATGTGGAGCTTGCCAAGGTGCAACTTCAAACCGGCACCGAGGCGCAGCAACGCGCCACCCGGCGCACGTTACTGCGCGTGCTGGAAACAATTTTGCGACTGGCGCACCCGATCATTCCGTTTATCACCGAGGAGTTGTGGCAAAAAGTTGCGCCGCTCGCAGGCAAAGCGGGTGAGACCATCATGCTCGCACCCTACCCGATTTCGCAGCCGGATAAGATCGATGCGAAGGCAGAATCGTTTGTGACGACGCTCAAAGAATCAATCAACGCCGTGCGCAATCTGCGCGGCGAGATGAACGTCTCGCCCGCGCTGCGCGTGCCGTTGTTTATTAGTGGTGACGCCACCGTGATTGCGCCGCAGTTGCCGTATCTCACCATGCTTGCGAAAATTTCTGATGCGCAAATGGTCGCGCAATTGCCGGACGCCAATGCGCCGGTGGCATTGACCTCGGCAGGGAAATGGATGCTCGATATTAAAATCGATGTTGCGGTGGAGGCTGCGCGATTGACCAAAGAAATCGTGCGGCTGGAAAACGAGATCGTGAAAGGACACAGCAAACTTGGTAACGCAAGCTTTGTTGAACGCGCCCCGGCTGCGGTGGTCGAGCAGGAGAAGAAACGATTGGCTGAGTTTGATGCGACGGTGGCGCAGTTAAAAGTGCAATTGCAGAAATTGAAACACTAGCACTGGTGCGGCTCTTAGGCGATAAATACTCCGAAAGCCTCGTGTGTAAACGGTCTACGTTTTGAAATAGTGTTAAGCGCGTCGCGAGTGTAGTGTTTCGTTCTATGTGCGACTCAATCAATCGGGTATGCCGCAGTGTCTGGTAGCTGCACCTCCTTCCCCCGGTATGTGAGGGAAGGTCGGGATGGGGGTGTCTTTGCAAATCGCACGAGGCAATTTTCATCGCCCCCATCCTAACCCCCTTGCAGGGCGCGCATTCCGATGCATCGGAATGCCGTTCAGCAAGCGCGGCGTACACGCCGCGAAACCCTTCCTTCACCCCCCGTGGCCGGGGGAAGGAATTAATCTGTGCCTATGACGAGATCGCACATTATTTCCGCAGCATTACTCCATCAATGCCCCTCCCCCACACCCTACGCTCTCTCCGCCACCAAAATTTCCGTCGCTACTACATCGGCCAGACCGTCTCGCAGCTTGGTTCGTGGATGCAATCGACCGCCGTCATGTGGCTCGCCTATCGATTGACCGAATCCACCGCCGCCACCGGCATGATCGGCTTTCTCGCGATGGTGCCCTACATTTTCATCACGCCACTCGCGGGCGCGTTGTCGGATCGCGTCAGCCGCCGGAAATTGTTGATGACGGTGTTGAGTCTCTCCATTGTCATCTCGACAATACTGTGGGCACTGACCTTCACGCAGCACATCACCATCGTGTGGCTTGCCGTGCTGGCGTTCGTGCAGGGCATTCTCAACGGCGTCGAAGTGCCGATCCGCCACGCGTTTTTCGTGCAACTCATCGGGGATCGCGAAGACCTGCCGAATGCGATCGCACTCAATTCAATCAGCATCAACGCGACGCGTTTGATCGGTCCTGCCATCGGCGGGCTGCTGATTGCTGCGTTGGGCGAAGCGGCATGCTTTGGCTTGAATGCGATTTCATATCTTGCTGTACTGATCCAGTTGCGACGCATCTCGCCGAACGAAGGTGTGCGCAAAAAAAATACCGCCGGATTATTCGCCGACCTGATCGAAGGCTGGCGGTTTGGCTTGAGCCATCCGGTGATACGCCCGCTGGTGTTAACGGTCGGCGCGGTGTCATTCGCGGTCAGCCCCTACACGGTGCTGATGCCCGCCATCGCCGTGCAAACCTTTGGCAAGGGCGCTGCACTCAATGGCCTTTTCATCAGCTCAGTTGGTCTCGGTGCGCTGGCGGGCGCGATCCTGTTGGCACGGCGACGCAACGTGCGCGGCCTCACGGGATGGCTGTGGATGACGGGAAGCCTCGCCGCAATCGGCATCATCGGTTTTTCATTCTCACGCAACGAGTGGCTGTCGTTTTTGTGCATGGCGATCACCGGCATGGGGCTGATGGGCACCTCGGCGACGGTGAATACGATTGTGCAATCGATCATCGAGGACGATATGCGCGGGCGCGTCGTGAGCATCTATTCGACATTTTTCATCGGTGCCGCACCGCTCGGGCATCTCGGTGCCGGCTGGCTCGCTGAACACATCGGCGCGCCGTACACCTTTACCGTCTGCGGCCTGCTCTGCGCGGCAGCGATTGGCAGCTACGCGCTGTATTTGCCGCGTCTTCGAGCGCACCTGCGGCCAATATATTTGAAGCGCGGTATCATCCCGGCATCCTCTGGAGCGACTGACTGATGAGCACTACAAGTAACGACACCATAATATTCTCTCAAGCTGGCAGCATCGGCACACTGACTTTCAATCGCCCCGAAGTTTATAACGCGATGAATGTCGAATTGATTCTGGCGCTTCGCGATGTGACGACAGAAATCGCCGCATCAAAAACGCTGCGTGCGCTCATTCTCAAAGGCGCAGGCAAGGCATTTCTTGCCGGCGGCGATGTGGGTTTGTTTTATAAGCAACGCGACAAAATGGACGGCGTGAAGCCGATGGGCGACGCGCTGCACGCGGGCATCAAAAATATTCGCAACATGCCTTTCCCCGTGATCGCGCAGATTCAGGGTGCCTGCGCCGGTGCGGGCTTGAGTGTGGCGATGGCAGCCGATTTCGCGATTGCGTCCGATGCCGCGCAGTTCAACACCGCGTACACCAAAATCGGTTTGTCACCCGATGGCGGCAGCACTTTTTTCCTGCCGCGCTACGTGGGCATGAAGCGTGCGCTTGAGCTCACCATGCTGGCCGATATGTTTGACGCCAAAGCGGCCGCAGATATGGGCATCATCAATCGCGTTGTGCCGGCGGATCAACTGGAGCAAGAAGTTGCCAAGTTGGCGGAACGCCTGTCGAACGGCGCCACGCAAGCATTCGCGGCTGCCAAAAAACTGATCAATCAATCGTTCATCACGCCCATCGACAAACAGCTCGATGACGAGATTGCGTATTTTGAAGAATGTGCAAAAACCAACGATTTCAGGGAAGGCGTGACCGCGTTTGTGGAGAAACGCAAGCCTCGGTTTGAGGGGAGATAGTGAAGTAAAACTCCCAGAAGAACTGAGCGGCTTCAGTGGCTACCGACAGCGTGATGCTGCATATTTGATGCGACTTATTTTCGTGATCAACGATCTGCTCCTTCCCCTGGCCACAGGGGAAGGGTGGGATGGGGTCGATGCTAAAGTCGACGCGCCATTTGCAACGACACCCCCATCCCAACCTTCCCCCGCGTGGCGGGGGAAGGAGTAATTAGCTGTGGGTATCGCGCAAAAATCGGAAATTCGTCTACACAGCATCTGGATCGCAACGCCTACCGCTTCGAAATCAAAAACGTAAACGCCGCCGCCGTCTCCTCTGACGATATCAAGGGATTCCCCGTCTGCTTACAAAACGCCGCAAAATCTTTCACCGATCCCGGATCGGTCGATATCACCCGCAGCACTTGACCCGACTCCATATCGGTGAGCGCTTTTTTCGCGCGCAGGATCGGGAGCGGGCAGTTGAGGCCTTTTACGTCGAGGTCTTTGTTGATTGTCAGGTTGTTCATTATTTAATCCAGTAATGGCTGATTCGTGTGCGTCAAAATATTAAATATTTTACCATTTGAGTCGATGCCGACTAGTCTGCTACTATTTGCATTCGGGAACGCAGGCTCCCGTTGCGCGATGAGGTTCAATCCCCATCGAGCCAAGACGGTGTCCCGTCCAAGTCTGACCACCTTCAACCAAAAGGACTCACATGGACACCGCAATCGCTTCCCCTATTTCAATTTCTTTGCTACGCGCGTCGTTCGGTAGTGCCGCTTCGCCGTTGGTGATCGACGTGCGCCGCGCGCAAGCGTTCGATGCCGATACCGTCATGATTGCCGGCGCAATCTGGCGCGATCCGTTCGCGACGGACGACTGGATAAAATTTTTGCCGCGCGACCGCGACATCGTCGTTTACTGCGTGCATGGTCACGAGATCAGCAAGAACGCTAGCGCCTCACTGCGCGCTGCGGGAATGAATGCGCACTACATCGAAGGCGGCATCGAAGCATGGAACGCATCCGGTGCGCCCACGACCAAAAAGCTGTCTGAATTTTCAATTCCCTCGCCGATCAATATGCCATCGAAATGGATCACCCGCGAGCGGCCCAAGATCGACCGCATCGCCTGCCCGTGGTTGATTCGCCGCTTTATCGATCCGCTGGCTGAATTTATTTACGTGCCTGCATCGGAAGTCATCAGCGCCGCCAAATCGCGCGGGGCCACTGCTTACGATGTGCCGAACGTGCAATTCTCACATCGCAGCGAAGCGTGCAGCTTCGATGCGTTCATTGCGGATTTCGACATCCATGATGCCGCGTTGAATGACCTCGCCACCATCGTTCGTGGTGCCGATACCGGTAAGCCCGAGCTGACGCCACAGTCGCCGGGACTGCTGGCAATTTCGCTCGGTCTATCGGCGCTGTACCCGAACGACCATGACATGCTCGAACACGGCATGCTGGTCTACGACGCGCTCTACGCCTGGCTGAAACGGGCGCGGGCAGAAGTTCACAACGCCGATTTGTTTGCGAAACAATGAGTGCTCCCTCATCGGTAACCTTCCGCGACGCGTTCAGGTTTTGGCTGAAGTTAGGCTTCATCAGCTTCGGTGGTCCCGCCGGACAGATTGCAATCATGCATCGCGAGCTGGTTGAGGAAAAACGCTGGATTTCGGAGCGGCGCTTTTTGCATGCGCTCAATTACTGCATGGTGCTGCCGGGCCCGGAGGCGCAGCAGCTCGCGACCTACATTGGCTGGCTGATGCATGGGACAAAGGGTGGCATTGTTGCGGGCGGCTTGTTTGTGTTGCCCTCGCTCGGCATATTGATCGCACTGTCGTGGATTTATATTGCCTTCGGCAACGTGCCTCTGATCGCCGGCATTCTCTACGGCATCAAACCGGCGGTGACCGCAATCGTGCTTGCCGCCGCGTGGCGCATCGGTGGCAAAACGCTCAAGAACGTCTGGCTGTGGGCGATTTCGGCTGCGGCGTTTGTGGCGATATTTTTCGGCGATATTCCGTTTCCGGCAATCATCTTAAGCGCGGCGATTCTGGGTGCCATCGGTGGCCATTTCGCGCCGGAAAAATTTGTGCCGGGCGGCGGCCACAGCGCGGCGGGATCGGGCGCGGATGATGCGTACATCAGTGACAACGCGCCAACCCCGCCGCACGCCATATTTCGACTGTCGCGGCTGCTGCTTTATGTGGGCATCGGTGTCGGCATGTGGATCGTCGCGATGGCGCTACTCGCCGCACACAGCGGCATCGACGGCACGCTTGCGCAGATGGGCTGGTTTTTTACCAAAGCCGCGCTGCTCACCTTTGGCGGGGCTTACGCGGTGCTGCCGTATGTGTATCAGGGTGCGGTGGAAAACTTTCAATGGCTCACCGCGACGCAGATGATCGATGGTTTGGCGCTTGGTGAGACGACACCGGGCCCACTGATCATGGTGGTCGCGTTTGTTGGTTTTGTTGGCGGCTGGAGCAAAGCGGTACTGGGGCCGGATGCGTTATTCCTCGGCGCGGCACTGGCTGCTAGCATAGTGACGTTCTTCACCTTTCTGCCTTCGTTTTTGTTCATTCTCATCGGCGGCCCGCTGGTGGAGGCGACACACGGCCAGATGAAATTCACCGCGCCGCTCACCGCGATTACGGCGGCGGTGGTCGGTGTGATTGTCAATCTGGCGTGCTTTTTTGCGTGGCACGTATGGTGGCCCACTGCCACGCGCGACGCGCCGTTCAGTGGGCCGTTCGACTGGTTTTCGATGTTGCTGACGGTCGCCGCCGCGATTGCCCTGATGCGCTTTAAAGTCAATGTGATTGGCGTCATTGTTGCGTGCGGTGCGCTGGGCGTTGCGAAAATGTTTTGGATGGCGTGACGAGCCCTCGCTTTAATTTTTCACCCGATGCGACTGGATTCGGGCAACGCGGATGAAGAAATTCGATTTCCATAACAATAGATTAATAATCGCGCCGTCATTCCCACGCAGGCGGGAATCTAATTTTCGTCGCGCAAACTTGGATTCCCGCCTGCGCGGGAATGACGGTGGATTACTACAGTAATGATTTGGAATTGGTATAACAGGTAACCGTAGCGTATTCGTGACCAACAAA
>JAYVXF010000291.1:0-3600 GCA_043793345.1 Betaproteobacteria bacterium
GCCTCGGCTGCCTTTTTTAATTCTCCTTCGGCTTACGCGCCATGAAGAACCACCGATGCTAAACCAATCTTTGCAGCTTGCCTAGCATTGCGCGAAATCAAATGTTCGATTAACGTATCGGCATGAATATTCCGGTTCACGTGCAATTTGCAAAAGCGGGCAACCTGTTCCGTCTGGAAGTGTGCGTGTCGCCGCTACTGCCGCGCGAAGTGCCGCAAGTGGTCGAAGCGTTCACCACCAATTGGTGTAAGCCCGAAGAAGTCGAGCGCGGCAAAGTGAAAGATGCGGTCGCGATCACGCTGACGGCCGACCATGAAATTCGCGCCGGCGAAAAACCTGCCGACATCGCCCGCACCCTCACCTACGCGATCTGGCAAAAGCTGGATCGCTACGTGAAGGTGACGGTGGAAGCGACCTATCTCGGCGATACGCCGGACGGTCATTTCGAGTTTGGCGAGAGCGCCTATGCGGATGCGTTTGGGGCGCGGTTTGAGAACTGAGCGCCATAGCGTAAACTGATGAAACTCTAGATCTGGCGCGGCGTTCATGGCATTTTATGGCTGAAACGCCCGCCGAATGGCGATCTGCTTGTTGATGTGCTGTGGCAATGTGATGTTTAGAGGCGCCCGGTTTTCTACGCTGATCCTGCTGGTTGAATTTGCGTCATGCCAACTTTGGTTTTATGCGGCACAGATAATAAAGCCGCAGATCCGTCGCGGATCCAACTCGCTCGTTCTATCAATAGACAGTAGGCTATTTTTTCCTGCTGGCTGTCTTGCTGCCAAATTTTGCCGGGTTTAACTGCTTCATCATCGACCTCTCCTGCACCCCGGTAATTCGTACGCCATCCCACAAATACGCCAGATGCAATGTCCGCCGACAATTTGAAATCAGCCTCGGCAGAAAGACGGCGATGCACTGTCCACCAGCGGATCGCACGCTCGGATAGACGATGCCGCTGGATCTTTCCTGGGCGCGGAGTTTGCGTGCGAATGCCTGCGACGTCACATAGGAATCGGGCGACAGGATTTTTTTGTCCGGCAACGCTTTGCGCAAATCGTGGAAGCTGCCGCTAATTCGCGCTTCGAGCACTTGTTTCTCAAAAGCGATTGCCGGCAGACGGGATTCGCGGGCAAACTTTTCGGTATGGAAAACGGTTTCATCAATCGCGGTATTCAAATCGCGACCCGCGTAGTAGGCACCGTGCGTCTGATCGGCGAAGCGGCTGCCGCCGGGCCGCAGATAGGCGAACGGAGCCATGATCAAATCAGCGCCCTCGCCATGCGCGCAATCTTCGGCTCGCAATATTCCCCAGCCGTCAGCCGTCTGCTGGACGCGCGGATTGGTTAAATTCGCGAGTCGCTGCAGGTCATCCCAGTCATCTGGCTTGGCGACGCCTTCAAATAGCGGGACGTTGGGAAATCGCGTCGAAATGACGCGCTGACTCTGCGCCCAACTCAGGCGGCTGACTGGAATCAATCCCACCCGCCGCGATTGGCATCCAGATACGCACGCACCCGATACAGATCCGCGAGCTTGCCGGTGAGCATGAGCTTTAGCGGTGGCTGCCCGGCAAACATCGGTGCATCGTTCTCACGCGTCACCCATGCGTGCGCGAGCGTGTCGTTGGAAATCAAAATGCGCAGCGCTTTGTAAATACCGACGATGTAGGAAAGCCGCTCCAGGGTATCGCGGGAAAGCTTGCCGACTTCACCCCTTTTCCAGTTGTAATAAGTCGCACGTGAAGGCTCGCCGAGCAGGATGAGATTTTCCTTTTCAAGCAGGCCCCATTTTTCAGCAATGCCAAAAAAGCCACGCAAGCCTGCCGACGCCAATGCTTGCGGATCCAGCATTGGCGCGGCTCTTGGCTTGGTGGTCGGGCGGACCAGCTGTGCAGTTTGCATAAATATGATCCTGAAAGTCGTTTTGCTTACGACGTATGTAATTAGACTGTTTTTATATTATAGTCCAAATGCGTACTCATGGCATATGGCTTCGCTATTGGTCGGCGGACGGCGCTACAGCGCCACCCTCGCCCAGCGCCCGCTGCATTTGCACGCTGCGCAAATTCGTGCGTGGTCGGCGGCGCGTATTCCCACGACGCAGTTTCGGTGGCGACGCTCGCGATATAGATCGCGGCAAGCGTGGCGATGTCTTCATCGCGGGAGGGGCGGATGACGAGATTGATGGTGAGTTTCTGAAATTAGGGATGGTTGGCAAGAATATGCATGATTACATCGCCAAGCGCCACCGTGTCGCAGCCGCCGAAGGGAAATGGCTGGAAAGGCGCGCCAACGCTTGATGTTAAGGGCAATTATTGGTCGATGATGCTGTTGTTGGTGGCGCTGCCTTGTTAACAGCGAATAATTAATGACAACGCCAAGTATTTACAGCAATAATTTACCGTCATTCCCGCGCAGGGGGGAATGACGGTGCGATTATTAAATTTTTGTTCTGGAAACCGGTTAAAAGGGGAATTTTCATGGTTGCTTCGTGTCGGAAATTTGGTCGCACGTTTCAAATATACGCTGCGCTTTTATTGATCAGTATCTGCAGTACCGCCGCGATTGCAGCCGACGAGTTACGACCACCGCTGAAAATAGTCATGGAAGAATTCATGGTGCCCTCTGGAGATGCCGGTATCGATCTCTACGTGCGCAACAAGCATCCGCAGGGTGTGAACGCGTTTGCCAACGAAAAAATACTCCTCTACGTACACGGCTCAACCTACCCGGCGGAGACCGCGTTCGATTTGCAGTTGAATGGAATGTCGTGGATGGATTACATCGCCAGTCATGGTTACGATGTTTATCTGGTTGATTTGCGCGGCTACGGCAAATCGACGCGGCCACCGGAAATGAGCCAGCCCGCCGACGCGAACGGCCCGATCGTGCGCACCGAGCAGGCGGTGAAAGATGTGGGTGCAGCGGTGAATTACATTCTCAAACGCCGTGGCGCGTTCAAGCTGAATCTGCTCGGCTGGTCGTGGGGCACCTCGACGATGGGCTGGTACACCACGCAGAACAACGACAAGGTAGCCAAGCTCGTCCTGTACGCGCCGCAGTGGGTGCGCAACACGCCCGCACTCACCGATGCCGGTGGCAAGATCGGTGCCTATCGCACCGTCTCCAAAGACGCGGCGAAAGCGCGCTGGCTCACCGGCGTGCCCGAAGACAAGAAAGCAGATCTCATTCCGCCGGGCTGGTTTGAGGCCTGGGCGGACGCAACCTTTGCGACCGATCCGGTGAATTCCAAACTCACGCCACCAACACTGCGCGCGCCGAACGGCACCGTGCAAGACACGCGCGATTTCTGGGCGGCCGGCAAGCCGCTGTACGATCCCGGCCTCATCAAGGTACCGACCTTTCTCGCCCACGCCGAATGGGACCAGGATTTGCCGAACTACATGCTCTACGCCTATTTCGACAAGCTCACCGGCGCGCCGTACAAGCGCTACGTGCAGATCGGCGAAGGCACCCACACCGTCATCATGGAAAAGAACCGCATGCAGTTGTTCACGGCCGTGCAGCAGTTTTTGGATGAGAAATTTGTGGCGGGGAAATAGATTTTTACTCTTTCAAAGGGAACCGATGAAAAACG
>JAYVXF010000292.1:0-11532 GCA_043793345.1 Betaproteobacteria bacterium
GCTTTTCTCGCAATCTGAGCGAAAAGCAGATTTCTCGCTGCGCTCGAAATGACCGATTATTTTTTGCGTAGATCGCCATTTGGCGCGGCTTGCGGACTACAAATGACTAGAAAGCCGCGCCCACGCTAGCGTTTCTTTATTTTATGCTGGTACGCAATCGCGCATATCTGCCCCGCGATTTGCGCAACCTCAGCCCTGCGACGTGTCCTCAGTCTTGCCAGAAGGACGAATGCCAAGCTGCTTTAACTTCCGATACAGGTGCGTCCTCTCCAGTCCCACTTTGTCCGCCACGCGCGACATATTGCCGTCTTCGCGCCGGATGTGATGCAGAAAATACTGATACTCAAAGCGTTCACGTGCCTCGCGCAATGGCAGATCGAAAGGGATGCGGCTTTGCGCGCCCGCCGCACCGACGTGATCGAGTCCGATTTCACGCGCCACGCGCACCACGTCTTCGGTCGAAATTTCGCCCGACAGGCAGGTGAGTGCCAGCGTCTTCACCGCGTTTTGCAGCACCGGTAAATTGCCGGGCCACTCCAGATTTCTCAGCGCATTCAATGCCGCCACGCTGAAGTGTCTGAGTGGACATTCGTTGGCTTCGACCATTTGCAGCAGGATCGTATTGGCCAGATCCGGAATGTCTTCGGGATGCTCGCGCAGGCTCGGTATGCGTAGCGTGACGCCAGAAAGCTGCGTGAGCAGGCTGGCATCGAATTCACCGCTCTCGATGAGCGGTAGCATCGGCTGCGCGGTTGAGGCAATGAGGCGCACATTGAATTTTTCGAGCTTGGCCAACAGCTGTCCCAAGCCCTTTTGCTCGTTCTTGTTCAGCGCTTCGAGCTGATCGATAAACAGCACACCATCGCGCGCGTCGGCCAGTGGCGCGAATGGATTTTCCGCGAGCCAGCCGTGATCGGCCGGCTGCAGCCATGCGGTATTGCGTTGATGCACCATGCGCGCAATGAGCTCGAATCCGCAACCCGGCTCGCCGGTCAGCAATAGCGGCACCTTCAGGCGGCTCACCTGTTCGAGTCGCTGGCGAAGCTCGGTCACCACCTTCGCGCGACCCAGATGAGCGAAGGTAAGACCGGGCTTGGGCAACATTTTTGCGCCCGCCAGCGCTTTGCCAACGGTGGCGATGAGCTTCGGCAGGCTGATCGGCTTTTCGAGGAAATCAAACGCGCCGATGCGGGTCGCTTCAATGGCGGACTCGATGGTGCCGTGGCCTGACATCATCACCACCGGCATGGTGAGCTGTCCGGAGACGGCCCATTCCTTCAGCAGCGAAATGCCGTCGGTGTCGGGCATCCAGATGTCGAGCAACACCAGATCGGGGCGCTGCTCCCGGCGCGCGGCGCGCGCAGCGGTGGCATTTTCGGCCACCCTCACGTTGTAGCCCTCGTCCTTCAGAATTTCCGAAAGGAGTTCGCGAATGCCGATTTCATCATCGACGACCAGAATGTTGTTGTTCGTTGTCATATTTTTTACTCTGCGGGCATCATACGGTTAACTAAACTTTTTGGGGCGATGGCTGCAACGACATCGGCAAAACAATTTCCACCCGCGCGCCGTGCGGTTTCACATTCACCACGGTGACGCTGCCCTGATGTTCTTCCACTATTTTTTTGGCAATCGCCATGCCAAGGCCGGTTCCCTTCGGTTTGGTCGTGACATAAGGCTCAAAAATTCTCGCCAGCACGTCCTCGCGCACGCCCGTGCCGTTGTCCTCAACACTGAAGCGGACTTGATCATCCTGTACGCGAGTTTCCATCACGATTTTTGGCGCCGGCATATTGCTCAAGGCGTCGAGCGCATTCTGCGCGAGATTGTGGATGACCTGTCGCAGCAGCGAGGCATCGGCGGTGATCAGGGGAATGTCGTCGGCTAACTTTAATTCGATCCCGACGTTCATTGACTCATAAAGCACCATGACATCATTGATGAGATCGTTGATCGACACCTCGGTCGGCGTCATCCGCGAGCTGCGCGAATACAAACTGAAATCATCCACCATGCCTTTTAGTGCGCCGACCTGCGCGACGATGGTGTTGGTTGCGCGCAACAGAATTTCCTGCTCAGCCAAAGGTAATTTTGCGGCCAACTTGTGTTGCAGGCGCTCGGCCGATAACTGAATTGGCGTCAGCGGATTTTTAATTTCGTGTGCCAAACGCCGCGCCACTTCGCCCCAGGCGGCATTGCGCTGCGCCTGAATCAAACCGGTGATGTCATCAAAGACCAATACAAAACCGGATTCGAGCGCTGCCGGTAATTTCGTGCCGCGCACCAGCAACGTTTTGCGACCGCTGATACCTTCAGGATCCTCCGGCCCCTCGTAATCCATCTGGCGCTCCCAGGGTTTGTCGCGCAACGACTGAAGCTGCACCATGAAATCATCAATGAAGGGCGCCAACGCGGGCAACGGGCCGGCCCAGTCCGACATTTTCATGCCCTTCAACTTGTGATGCGCAATGCCGAGCATCTCCTCGGCATTTTTGTTGATCGTTTTCACATACAGCCGTTCGTCAAGCGCGATCACACCCGAGGTGAGATTGCCGAGAATCGATTCGAGATATGCGTTGGCGTGCTCCAGCTCCTGCTGTTTTCGGCCAACGATTTCCGAGGCGCCCGCAAGCTGGCGCGTCATGGTGTTGAACGCCTGCGTGAGCACGCCGAATTCATCGCGGCTTTTTACCGGATTCAGTTTTGTGAAATCCCCTTTCGCAATCGCGCGCGTCGCTTCCGCCAGTGCGGACAAAGGTGCGGCGAGCTGCTCGGAAAGCAGGAAGGAAAGTGAAATCGCGGAAAATAACGTGAGCAACATCGCCAGCGTTAAGGTGAGCGCAAATAATTGCTTTAATCCTTCCCGCTGCAGTCCAAGTTGCTGGTAATCACGAATGCCCGCTTCCACGCTCGACGCGTCGGCGGCAAGCTTCTTCGGTGCGCTCTGCACGATTTGCAATACCCGCGCCGCCTCCAGCGGTGAACGCGCAAAAACCGGCACGACCACCCGCAAATACAGCGACCGGTCACTCTGCGAATCGGCCATCCTGACCGGCATTTTTTTCAGGCTCTCCCGGATCTCCTCCCGCGTCGGTTTGTCCGCAAACAGGCGGGTCTTGCCACCGGCAAACGCAATCAACTGGCCATCGGCTGCGAGCAATGAAATTTCATCCAACGACAATTTCGTGCGCAACGCACGCAATTCGTTAGCCGCGTTGATAGCCACGTCGGCATTCACGTCAGCAATACGCGCCGCGGCCTCGCCACCTTTGCCGGCAAGCTCACTGAGTGACAAGTCAAGTGCGCTCTTGCCCAGATTGAGCGCAGCCTCGAACGCGGTGTCAACCGGCACATCGAACCAGGAGTCGATGGTGCGGTTGAGGAACTGCACCGAAATCCCATACACAAGTCCACCCGGGATCACCGCCATCAAGACGAAGACCGCCATCAGCCGCAATGCCAGCTTTGCACCGAACACACGGTCACGCAATTTGCGCCACAGCGAAAAAATCTGCACGCCGATCAGCGCCAGCAAACCGACGATCAGCGCGACACCCAGACCCAACAGCCACGGATAGTGGGTGCTAAAAAATGCGTTGTTGCTGCTGGCGCGAAACAGCAATGCAATGAGCGCCACCCCGAGCACCACGCACGCGAGCAGGATGGCGCGAATCACGGTTTGTTTTCTCCGGGTGCTGTCACGGTCCATCGATACCAGTCCGACGACAGGCTCCACTCCTTGGAGGCAATCACGTTGAGCTGAAACGGTTTGGGTAGCTGCGAAGTATCGAGCCTGAAACGGAGCGCCGCGTCATATTTTTCGCCGACGTTCAGTTTGCCTTTTTCGAGAACCGTCCAGGAGCGTACCCGCGACAGTGCGCGGCGCACCTCCTCGAACGTCGTCACGTTTTGCGAAATGCCGGAATACGAAATCCGGTATTGACTGGTCAGGGGCGCGTACGAAATGCGGCGCTCGCGCGAAGCCGACGTGACCGTCTGGTCGAGCCAGTACCAGCGCCCGCGACTCAGCTCAAATTCAACAACAAAATAAAGTGGTACGCCCTTTCGCACCGCTTCCTGCAACGCGGCGGTGAGCTCCAGTTGAATGTCGGCATCGATTTGATAGCCGTCTTCGGACGCTTCCAACTTTGCGCCGGTGATGATTGCGCCCTCTGCGCGCGCGGCTGTAGAAAATACGGTGACGGTTAAAACCGCCACGATCAACAGACACGCAAGTCGCAAAAATAGGCGTGAAATTTCAGCCCCCGAAGGCAATGCAATCAAGCGCATGCGATCAGGAAGTCTTCTCCAGAAGGGCGTAGAAAAAACCGTCGTGAACATCATTGGGGAGAAGTTGGCCGTCTACAAGATCCGGAATTGCGGCTTGATTGTCCACGCCTGTCGGCAACATGTGCGTGAAATTCAATTGGCGAGCTTTCGGTGTTTTTCGCAGGAATTGCTCGATGATGTCCTGATTTTCAGCGCGAAAGATCGAGCAAGTTGCGTACAGCAATCTACCACCATTGCCGAGGCAATTCCACAGTACCGCGAGCAGCCTCGCCTGCTGGCGGGCCAGCGCAAAGATGTCGGTCTCGCGCCGTATCCATTTGATATCCGGATGCCGCCTTGTCACACCCGAGCCGGAACAGGGAACATCAAGCAGGATGCGATCAAATGGCTTCCCATCCCACCATTCATCGGGTTTGCTCGCGTCGGCCGTTTTCAGCTCTGCCTGAAGTCCCAGTCGGGTAAGATTGTCGCTGACGCGGGTTAACCGCCGACGGTCGCTGTCGATGGCCAATAGCTCAATCGGCGGCTTCGCATTGGCGAGCTCGAGAAGATGGCCCGTTTTGCCGCCGGGTGCCGCGCAGGCATCCAGCACGCGCATGCCGGCGCTTGGCGCCAACAATACCGCAGCCAATTGCGCACCGGCATCCTGCACCGAGACCTGTCCGTCCCGAAAGCCGGGCAGCTCATTTACACCTAGCGGTTTTTCCAGCATCACCGCCTGCCCAAAAACATGGTGCGCAGCGATGCCGTTTTTAGCCAGCAGCGCGACGTAATCGGCGGGAGCAATGCGCTTCGCGTTCACGCGTAAGCACATCGGCGGATGCGCCCGTGCCGATAGCAGCGCCGACTCCCATTGTGCTGGTTGTTCTTTTTTTACGCGCTCGATCCACCACGGTGGAAAATCAAATTGGGCTTCCTGCGAGGTTAATTTTTCGCGCGCGAATTTCTCCGGCGCGCGCAGATAATTGCGCAACACCGCATTGAGCAAGGGCTTGGCGCGGCCAAAGCCGATTGCTTCGGCGGCCGACACGGCGTGGTCAACGATGGCGTGAGGAGCCGCTTTGGAAAATTGCAATTGCGAGAGTGCGACCAGCAGCAAATGCCTGACCGGCGGATCGTTGATCGGTTGAGTCAGCAGCAAATCGAGTTGCGCTGCGAGCAGGCCGTAATGCCTTAAGGTATCGAAAGAAATGGAGTGAATGGCGGCGCGTTCGTTCGGGCTTAACTTAATCGTTTGTGCGAGCTTCACGAGAACGGCGTCGAGTACCCGATCCAGATTCTTGCCGGACAGGACTTTGCCGACGACGTCAGCACTCGCGGCCTGCACGGCAATCATCCCGGTGGGTGGTGCGATTGGTGGTGAGTTCATATAAAGCGCCATCCAGTTTGTAAAGTTGCGCCGTGCAGAAAATCTGCGACCGCCATGCGTTTGCCGCCGGGTTTTTGCACCGTGATGAGATCCAGCGCGCCATCGGTGCATTGCACAGTGAGGCGCTTGGACGTTACGGCGACGATGGTGCCCGGCGCCACCGCAGTATCGCTTGCCGCGACATTCACCGCTGCCCGCCAGATTTTTAGCGTCTCACCCTCAATTGTACTTTCGCAGCCCGGCGCCGGATCAAACCCACGCAAACGCCTTTCGATAACATTTGCCGCTTGGTTCCAGTCAATGCGCGCTTCTGTTTTGCTGATTTTGCCCGCGTACGTTACGCCCTCGGTGGGCTGTGTGATCGCTGCCAACGCGGGCAATTTTTCGACAGCCTCGATGATGGCGATGGCGGCCAATGCAGTCAATTTCTCAAACAAGGTGTCGCTCGTCTCGTCCGGCGATATGGGGCAAGTCTTCACGAGCAGAACCGGCCCCGTGTCGAGGCCCGCGTTCATGTGCATGATGGCGATCCCCGTCTCGGTGTCACCGGCTTCAATGGCGCGTTGAACCGGTGCGGCCCCACGCCATCGCGGTAATAAGGAGCCGTGGATATTGATGCAGCCGTATTTCGGGATGTCGAGTACCAATTGCGGCAGCATCAGGCCGTACGCTGCGACGATAATCGCGTCGGGGGCGACCTGCCGCAACGTCCCTTGAATATCGTCACCGCCGAGTGACGCAGGTTTCGACAGTGTCAAGCCGAGCCGTGCCGCAACATCTGCCACAGCGCTCGGTTTGAGTTTTAACCCGCGCCCGGCGGGGCGATCCGGCTGCGTCAGCACCAACGCGATTTCATGGCCTGCCGTGTGCAGCGCTAAGAGCGCTGCGGCTGCGAATGGTGGCGTGCCGGCAAATATAAGTTTCATGGGTTTCTACAAACAAAAACGCCGACCTCAACAGCCGGCGTTTTTATCGGTTAGGCATGCAGCGCTATGCGCGCGCCGCCGCAACGCGCCGACGGGGGGCTTCCAGCTCGGCATCGCGTTCCAGTTCGCGCTGGCGCTTGATCAGTTTGTTCTTGATCCGATTTGCTTTGAGTGGCGAGAGGTATTCAACGAAAACATGCCCATCCAGATGGTCAATCTCATGCTGGATGCAGACTGCCAGCAAACCGGAGGCGTTGATCGTAAAACGCTGGCCATCGCGATCCAGCGCCGTCACCATCACGGTTTCGGCACGCTCGACCTTGTCATAGAAGCCGGGCACCGACAGGCAACCCTCTTCGTTGACCGCGGTGCCTTCTTTTTTGATGATCTCGGGATTAATGAAAACCCGCAGTTGGTTCTTCTCGTCCGACACGTCGATCACCATCAGGCGCTTCAATTCGCCAACTTGGGTCGCCGCGAGGCCGATACCTGGTGCCTCATACATGGTTTCCGCCATATCATCGACTAACTTCTTGATTTTGTTGTCGATAATCTTGACGGGCTCGGCGATGCGAGTCAGGCGGGGATCAGGGTAGGTTACAACGTGCAAAATGGCCATAATTGCTTGCGGATTGAATAAATTAGGTGCAGAATCTTGAGGAACAACATTAAGTTTGTGGCGCTTTACCGACTTACAAGTCTAGTAGAAGTCGCTGCAGATGGCAAATTTGGTTGATGCGTCACAGTCTTCGGTGTCTGTTTTGCAGCCTGAATTGCCCCACAAAAACGAGATCCACCATGATAAAAAGCAAGCTTGCACTCCTCTTTGTCCTCGTTTTGGCCAGCTTTGTTCCCCAAATTAGTTGGAGCCAGACCAGTCCGGGTGCAAAAGCGGAGTCAAGTGCCCCCGAACCTGTCCAAAAAGCCAAAAAAACGCGTGTCGCGAAAGCGACCGGCCCAATTCAGCTCGCCGCCGACGCGCCGGCGTCCTACGTGGTCGTTAAAGGCGATACGCTTTGGGATATTTCCGGACGGTTTTTGAAAGAGCCGTGGCGTTGGCCTGAAATCTGGAATATGAACCGTGAGCAAATCAAGAATCCTCACTGGATTTATCCGGGCGACTTGATCAAATTATCGTTTGACGCCAACGGCAACCCGTCACTGTCGCTGGCATCTGGCACCAGCGACACGGTACGGTTGCAGCCAAAAATTCGCGTCGATACCCTGGCGCAGGCGATTCCATCCATTCCGTCCAAGGTGATTGCGCCATTCTTGTCGCTACCACTGGTCGTCGAAGAAGGCGCGTTGGCAAATGCACCAAGAATCATCGCGACCGAAGATGATCGCGTCGTGATCGGTGCCGGCAATACGGCGTACGCACTCGGTCTGCAGCAGAGCTTGGGTGCCAAGTGGCAGATCTATCGTCCCGGCAAGGCGCTGGTGAATGGTGCGGGTGAAGTACTTGGCTACGAGGCGAATTATTTGGGTGAAGCAAAAGTGGTGCGCTTCGGCGAAACGTCCACTATCGAAATATTGCGCTCCACCCAGGAAATCAATCGCGGCGACCGTCTCACCCCGGCGGCAGACACGGCAATTCCCTCGTACAGCCCGCATTCGCCTGCAACGAATGTTGTCGGCGCAATCATATCTGTACTCAACGGCGTCGATACCGGCGCGCAGTACTCGGTGATCGCAATCGATTTGGGCAAACGTGACGGGATCGAGGTCGGCCACGTACTGGCAACGCTGCGCAAGGGCGCGACGGTAAGCACTCAGGATCCCATCGGTCAGGCGACCCAGCCGCCATCAACGACATCTGCTGCGGCTGATAGCGATACCCAGCCCGGCAATACGGCTAAATTGCCCGACGAGCGTAATGGCTTGGTGTTTGTATTTCGTGTCTTCGAAAAGGTCTCCTACGCACTGGTGATGTCGACTCGTCGGCCGATTCAAATCGGCGATCTGGTTCAAACGCCGTAGTCAACGGTCGGCGCGGACGCAATGCCTATTCCGGCGTCAGGCGCTGAGCCGCAGGCGTGGATCGCATTGGAATTGATCCCGGGCTTGGGCGGCGAGGGCACCCGCAAATTGCTGGCGCGTTTCAGTTCGCCCTCTGCGATATTGGCGCAATCTTTTTTAAGCTTAAGCCAAATTGTGACCGCCGCCGCAGCGCGAGCCATTGTCGCTGGAGCGCCGGCCGAAAGGCTAGAGGCCTCACTCAAATGGCTTGAACAAGAAAGCAATCACTTACTTACTCTCGCCGATGAGGACTATCCGCCCCAGCTTCTCGAAATTGCCGACCCGCCGCCGATCCTGTATTTGAAAGGTCGGCGCGAACTTTTAGGCAAACCGGGTCTTGCCGTGGTCGGCAGTCGCAACGCCACACCATCCGGATTGCAAAACGCAGAAGGCTTTGCGCGCAATCTTTCCGACGCCGGGTTTACGATTATCTCCGGCATGGCGCTCGGCATCGACGCCGCAGCGCATCGCGGCGGTCTGGCCGGTGGCGGCAGCTCGATTGCCGTGGTCGGCACTGGTCTGGATCTCATCTATCCCGCGCGCAACAAAGCCCTCGCGCACGAGCTTGCCGAGCGCGGTCTCCTCATCTCGGAATTCGCGCTGGGTACACCGGCGCTGGCGAAAAATTTTCCGCGCCGCAACCGCATCATCAGCGGGCTGTCGCGTGGCGTGCTGGTGGTCGAAGCCGCACTTGCCTCAGGCTCTCTCATCACTGCGCGTCAGGCAGGCGAGCAGGGTCGCGAAGTGTTCGCCATTCCAGGCTCGATTCATTCGCCGTTTTCGAAAGGTTGCCATCAGCTCATCAAACAAGGTGCCAAATTGGTCGACGAAGCCAACGACATCCTGATCGAGCTCCACTGGGGCAGCGCCAAGCCTGCGAGCGCTGCGGCTGATAGCAACCAGGCCGAAGCGGACAGCGACCCATTGCTCGATGCCATGGGTTTTGACCCGGTCTCGATCGATAATCTTTTAGACCGCGTAAAGCTGCCGACCGATCAGCTGATCGCGCGCCTGACCGAGCTCGAGCTCGACGGTGCGATTGCCTCCATGCCTGGCGGCAAATACCAGCGATTGCGTTAATACTTTTTCGGCGGACAGCTGGCAGTATCAACGAGTTCCCGAAACGACTTTCGAAAAAGTTTTGACGTGGCGCTTGCGATAAAGCGTCAACCCTGCCTATCATTTGTCCCCTTTGGCTGGTTTTCGAACCATCAAACCGACCCGCAAACGTTTAAGAAAAGCGCCGAAATTCATGGGCAAGTCCCTCATCATCGCCGAGAAACCCTCCGTTGCAAACGACATCGCCAAGGCACTGGGCGGGTTTACCAAACAAAAAGATTTCTTTGAAAGCGACGAGTTCGTGCTGTCGTCTGCGGTAGGCCACTTGGTTGAAATCGGCATGCCCGAAGAGGAAGAAGTCAAACGCGGCAAATGGACATTTGCGCACCTGCCGGCCATCCCGACTTATTTTCAGCTAAAGCCAATTGAAAGAACCGAAGACCGCTTGAAGGGTCTGCAACGATTGCTGAAACGCAAGGATGTCGTCGCGCTCATCAACGCCTGCGACGCAGGCCGCGAAGGCGAATTGATTTTTCGCTACATCGTGCAATACGCAAATGCGAAACAGCCGATCAAACGCCTGTGGCTGCAATCGATGACCCCGGCTTCAATTCGCGCCGGCTTCAAAGATCTGTTGCCGGATTCGGCGAAGCTGGGTTTGGCCGACGCGGCGGTGTGCCGCAGCGAGTCGGACTGGCTGGTCGGCATCAACGGCACCCGCGCGATGACCGCGTTCAATTCCAAATCCGGTGGCTTTCAACTCACCACCGTCGGTCGTGTGCAAACGCCAACGCTGGCGATTATGGTTGAACGCGAAGAGCGCATCAAAGCGTTTCGTCCGCGCGATTATTGGGAAGTTCACGCCAGCTTTTCGGCAGCCGGTGGCGATTATCCGGCGCGCTGGTTCGATGAAAAATTCAAAAAGATTGAAGACGACGAGCATCTCCGTGCCGAGCGGATGTGGGACGAAAAGAAAGCGCGCGCGATTGTCACCAAATGCCTCGGCAAAATTGGTGTTGTCGAAGAAGAATCCAAGCCGACCACGCAAGCATCACCGCTGTTGTTTGATCTGACCTCACTGCAACGCGAGGCCAATTCGCGTTTTGGTTTTTCCGCTAAAACGACATTGGGACTTGCGCAAGCGCTGTACGAAAAACACAAAGTGCTGACTTATCCGCGCACCGACGCGCGCGCCTTGCCCGAAGACTACCTCGACACGGTAAAAGAAACGCTGCAAGTGTTGAAAGAAGGCGAATACAACGTACACGCCAAAAAAGTTCTCGATAGCGGCTGGGTAAAACCGAACAAACGCATTTTCGACAACAGCAAAATTTCAGATCACTTCGCGATCATCCCGACCACACAGGCGCCGAAATCGTTGAACGAAATCGAGGCAAAACTTTACGACTTCGTGGTGAAACGCTTTCTGGCCGTTTTCTATCCGTCGGCCGAATTTCTGCAAACGACGCGTATCACACGGGTCGAAGCCGAGGCCTTCAAATCCGAGGGCAAAGTCCTCGTGAATGCAGGCTGGCTGGCTGTTTATGGACGCGATGTCGATGACGAAACGGCGGCCACCAATCTGGCTCCGGTCAAGTCGGGTGAGAAGGTGAAGGCCGAAACAGTCGAGGTGAAAGCCAACACCACCAAGCCACCCGCGCGCTATTCGGAAGCGACGTTATTGTCGGCGATGGAAGGTGCCGGCAAGACAATTGACGACGAAGAATTACGCGCCGCGATGAAAGAAAAAGGCCTTGGTACGCCGGCCACCCGCGCCGCCATCATCGAGGGCTTGTTGTACGAAAAATATTTGCATCGCGAAGGCCGCGAATTAATTCCCACCGCCAAAGCCGCGTCATTGATGATCGC
>JAYVXF010000293.1:0-3578 GCA_043793345.1 Betaproteobacteria bacterium
GCTCGCACAGTCAAAGAGCCGCGGGCAGCAGCGGCTACAGGCGTTATTGCTCATCGCGCACATTGCGGCGATGGCGAAACGATTGATCGGTGAAGCGGCCGCAGCGCAGCAACTCGACCTACAACTGACAAGCAACAACATCAAAAATCGTAAAACGATTTCGGTGATGACGCTCGCGACGCGCGTGATCGAGAGGCCGGACTTATTGAAAAAAATCGCTGACGCTTGGCCATACATTCATGCCCTGCGACAACAGGCGGCAGCGGCAACAGGCGGTGCGGAGGTGCGGGTATGATTCGTGGGGAAACCTCAGGGCCGTGCTCGATATTTTTCGCGGCGTACGTTAGACCGGCTACGACGTCATCTCCACCATCGCCCGATCTTTTTCCCGATCCGCGCTTTCCGCCAGCCAATCCGTCAATCCGTACTGACACGACGGAAATGCCTCTGCCAGAGTGGTTTCACGTTTGAGTATTGCTTTTGTCAGCAAAGCCAATGCACACGCTTCGCTCTGGTTACGCGTTTCCATGGGAATGCATAAATCGATACCCGTGCACCAGTCGAAAGTCTGCACGCGCATTGAAGGCGTGACCTCGAACGCTATGCCTTCATTCTGCATGCGAGTTTCATGCGCGGTAACGAGATCATAGTAGGTTCGCCAAGCGTCGGGTATTGGGCTGGATTGGTGGGCGAAAACCTTCTTGCGGGAACGTCCAACGTTGCGCCATATAGTTGTCGTGTCGAGAAGTCCATCGGATTCTTCGGGTGCCGGGCCGGCTTCTTTCCACGCGCGATCACTGATCTCGTCAGCGTATTTCATTCGCGGATGCACCCACCAGATCATTACGCGCCGTCCGTTCAGCACAAAACCATAATCGCCCCACCACGACAGTGCGCGTTCCGGCTGATAGGCATGGCGCGCGTGAATGCCGCCTTCTTCCATTGCCCATGTGTGATTGCGATGATATTGTCGTGACTGAATCCTGAGTCGTTCGAGCGAGGGATTTTTCATGTTGTTGTCAGATATGTAAAGAGCACGATTGCTGGAATCAAGTGCACACCAACTACTTGTCGTCGTCGATAACGAACCCGATGCGGCGCTTGGCGGTGGCAGGCGACATTAACTGGCGCAGCGTATCGATGATGCCGATGATCGCCTGATCATCGGCTGCCGAGTTTCTTCTCGATGCGTTGTTCCAATGCTTTCAACTGCCGCGCCAGATGCTTGTTCGATGCCAGGAATTCACGCAACTGCACGAAGGCGCGCACCACGTATACGCTCACATCCACGGCGCGCGGACTGTTCAGGAGTGTGGCGGCCATGATGGCACCGTGCTCGGTGAACACATAGGGCAGGTATTTGCGGTGCTGTCCCGGGCCGGTCTCTAAGGTCACAATTTGTGACCTTAGAGACTGCCACTCTGTTGCGGTGAGCGCGAACATGAAATCGATGGGGAACTTGGCGAGGTTGCGTTTCACAGCCTGATTGAATTGCTTGGTTGGTACTTGGTACAGGGCGGCCAGGTCGGCATCGAGAATGACCTTGTGTCCGCGCACGATAAAAATTCGTTCCGCGATGATTTCCGTCGGCACCAGTGCCACGCTCATCTTCTTGCCCCGTGTGCCGTGCGATTCAATTGGCTGCGTTCGATGAAAGAGGCCAGCACCGTGATTCGTTCCAGTGGCATGTTTTTCATGATGTGGTCAAGTAGGTCAAGAGTACGCTTGCGTATAGAAGCGATAAAGCAGTGTACTATTAAATACACACAAATATACATACAATTTTTTCACGCCATTTCCATGAGAAAGGCCGACAAACATGAACAAAAAATCTACGTCGAAAAATCCTGAGGGCACACCCGTCCGGGCCAAGGATATTGCCGCCGACAAGCTGGTGTTGCGAAAACGCAGCGCGTCCGGCGCGGTGTTGCCGGCAAAGCAGCGTGTGAATATTTATCTCGACAGCGTCATTGTCGAATATTTCAAGGCTGAGGCGGGTGAACGCGGCTATCAAACGCTGATCAACGAAGCACTGAAGAATTCCATTCAGGCGAAGACGATTGAAAAGACCATTCGTTATGTCATTCGACAGGAGTTGAAGGAATACAAGGTGTAGCTTAGTAACGATTGAAGTTGACTGCTATTCGGCGTGCGCGATTCGCCTTTCTGCATCGGCGGGCCGCACGAACAGCATCAGCCGCCGCTCAAGATATTTCCGCTCAGTCGGATTCCTGACCAAAGCAAGTGCAGCGCGGTAATTCTCCCGTGCCTCGCCAAGTCGATCAAGCCGGCGCAACAGATCCGCCATGGCCGCAGGTAGCAGGTGGTAACCGTCGAGTTCCTCGCGCGTGGAGAGTTGCTCGATCCGCACCAGACCGTGCTCTGCGCCCTCGGCCATGGCAAGTGCAACGGCCGCGTTGAGTTCCACCACGGCACCGGGGTGCTCGTGCGTCATCGCGCCATAGAGCGCCGCGATCTGCTTCCAGTCGGTGTCCTCAGCGCATGCGGCTTCAGCGTGAAGAGCGGCGATGGCAGCCTGCACCTGGTATGCGCCGCGCCGACGCATCAGAAGTGCGTTATGCAGAATCGCGAGCCCCTCGTCGATGGCGCTGCGATTCCAAAGGGTGCGATCCTGCTCTTCGAACGGCACGATCGCGCCGTCTGCGCACACGCGTGCGTCGCGTCGCGAATCCCGCAATAGCATCAGTGCGAGAAGGCCGAGTACTTCCGCCTCCGGCATGAGCTCTGCCAACAAACGTGCGAGGCGGATTGCTTCGATGCAAAGATCGGGGCGCAATAATTCGGGCGTGTCGGTTGCCGCGTAGCCTTCGTTGAAAACCAGGTAGATCACACCGAGCACGGCATCGAGGCGTTCAGGCAGACTCTCGCGATCCGGCACTTGGTAGGGTATGCGCGCCTCAAGAATTTTATTTTTTAGCGCGCACCAGGCGCTGTGTGGTCGTGGCCTCCGGTTCGAGAAACGCGCGCGCGATTTCGCGGGTCGATAACCCGCACAACGTGCGAAGCGCCAGCGCCAACTGCGCCGGTTGCGCGATCGCGGGATGGCAACAAGTAAACACCAGTCGCAGGCGATCATCTTCGACACCGGAACTGTCCGCCGGATCTGCCTCGGCGCGCCGCAATCGCTGTTCGTTGGCTCATATTTCCACTCGCCATAAAAAACTGATACTGTGCATCATCATGAATTTTTTTGGCACATCCATCCGAAAGGAAATGCGCTTAGTGGCGGCTACCGCCCTTGTCACCTTTGCGATTCCGGTATTTGGTCAGGCCGTGACATCGTTCAGCCCCTCAATGAGGCGCGCTCCGCCGAACGTGATTTCAATAAGTGCTACGCCGTTGACTGCCTTCGTCGGCGTGCCGCAAACCGTATTCATTAACGGTTGTGTGCGGATCGGACCAACTTACTATCCAACAGCGTATGTGGCCGGAACGTTAACCCTGCAATCTTTTGGCATTCAATCGCCTTGCTACAACCCCATTGTCGCAATGGAACTGGGACCGGCGTCACCTGGCGTCAGACGGGTCATTGTGAATTCGCCAACTGGTGTGATTGC